>NZ_JBSIBZ010000092.1:0-39871 GCF_058245575.1 Streptomyces sp. UF-297
CGCCCCCCCCCCCCCCCCCCCCCCCGGCTGGGGGCCGGGCTACTTCTTCTTGCTGTCGTCCTTGCCGTCCTTCTTGTTCTTGGCCTTGCGCTTCGTGGCCTTGGCCGCCGTCTTGGCCGCGCCGGCCAGGACCCCCGGCACCCGGGGCAGGGCCAGGACCGCGAGGAAGACGACCGCCGCGGCGATGGCCGTGTCCCGGCCGTCCCACCCGTAGTGCACGGGCATGACCCACAGGGTGGTGATCCCGGCGGGGGCCGCCAGGATCAGCAGGGGCGGCAGGCTGCCGGACTTCTGGGGCGTTCCGCTCATGCGCTGATCTCCTCGGTCTTGTCGCTCTGGTCGTCCTGGGCGTTCTCGCGCTGGGCCTTCTCGATCTCCTGGGCCATCGCCTCGGCGAACCCGGGCTCGGCCTCCAGCAGGGCCACGAGCGCGGGGCCGTCCTTGCGCCGGATGCCGACGCGTTCCGCGAGCACGTACGGGGAGAAGAAGCCGTTCCCGGTCCGCTTGCGCTTGTCCTTCGCGGCGGCGTACGCCAGTTCCCGCGCGATCGGGAACGCGGCCTTCAGGTGCTCGCTCAGGTCGCGTTCCGACCCGTCCGCCGATCCGTTCCCCGCCGGGGCCGAAGGGGCCGACTCCCCTTGCGGGAACTGAATTTCCGGGCCCTCGGAACGCTTCGCGGCCTCGCCGGAACGGGTGGCCGGAACGGTCACGGGAACCCACTCGCCACCGATGAACGGCAGGCTGCGGTACTTCTGGGAACTGAGCCGGGCGGCGGCCTTCTCCTCCTCCTTGACGGCCCGGCTGCGGAACTCCTCGGCCAGGGCGCGGGCCTCGTCGGCGCGGGCCTGGGCGAGCTCGGCGGAACGCTCGGCGACCTCCGCCTCGACGGCGATGGTCTGCGCGGAACGCTTCAGCTCGCGCACCCGGCGGCGGCTGGTCGTGGTCCGGGCCCGCTCCATGCGGAACTCGGCCCGGCGCTGCCGGCGCACCCGCGCGGCCGTCGTCCCCGGCGTTCCGCCGTGGTGCGACTCCCACGCCTGATCCCATGCCGCCTGCACCGTGATCTTCTTGCGGTACGGCGCCCGGATGCGCCAGGCGGTCAGCGACACCAGCGGGTGGGCGATCCACCGGGCGAGCTGCTCGCGGACCTCGGCGGCGGTACGGCCGCTCTGGGTGTGCTGGAGCAGGGAGACCACGGCCTCGAAGGCGATCACACCGGCGAGCGACGCCAGGGCGTTGACCTGTCCCGCGCTCTCGCTGGGCGAGTGGAACAGGTTGAGGCTGGCCGCGATCAGGGCGGACACGGCCGTGCCTGCCCGGTAGCGGCCCGCGGGCGCCCCGCGCCGGACGGCCAGGATGGTCAGGGCCGCGAAGGTCCACGTCAGGCCCTCGACCACGCCCGGGACGATCCAGGACCGCTCTCCCAGGTCCTGGCGCATGGCCTCGGCCTGGGCCGGCCACGCGATCCAGACGGACGCGACGATCAGCGCCGCGACGGCGGCGACGGCCACGATCACGGGCAGGGCCTGCACGACGGCCCTGCCGCGGCCCTTCCACTTCTGCACCGCTTCCTTGCGGATGCGCGCCTTCTCGGCACGCTGCGCCTGGCGGCGCTGCTGCTTGAGCTTGTCGCGCTTCTGCTCGACGGTGAGGCTGCGCTCCTCGACGTCGAGGCTGGCGAGCTGTTCGGCCTTGTCGGCCTCGACCTCGGAGACTTTGGCCTCGGCTCCGGCCTTCCGGGCGGCCGCTCGGCCGACCTGGCGCCGCTCGGTGCGGGACATCAGCGGGGTCTCGTCGGTCTCGGGGTCGGTCTGGGTGCGTGGTGCGGTGATGCTCATCGGGTGGCGATCTCCTGAGCGCGGGGGGCGTCGGCTCGTACGGGGGTTCCGGTCGGCTTCTGGGAGGCCAGGACCTGCGTGCACTTGCCCAGCTCGTGGGCCTCGTCGCGGTCGGCCAGGTGGTGGGCGTCCAGCGCGGCGCGGGTCAGCGGGAGCGTGCAGCGGGCCCTCACTGCGTCACCGGCCTGGGGGTGGTGCTGTAGGCGTGGGCGGCGGCGATCCCGCGGCGGGCCAGGAGGATCACACCGATCGCTCCGGCGACCAGGGTGACGGCGGCCGCGACGACGATGACGGCGGCCGCGGCCGCGCCGACGACGATCACGAACAGCGGGACGACCAGGACGAACAGGCCGGGGTGCAGCTCGTCGACGCGGACGAGGAACAGGCGGATGAAGGCGTTGACGGCCTCGATGGTGCGGGCGTCGATCTTCACGCGGCCCACCCCCCGGCGAACTCGTCGTCGTCGGCCAGGCCGGGGCCGGCGGTGACGTCCTCGGCGTGCTCCAGCTCGTCGACGACGGCGAGCAGCTCCGGGCGGGGGGTGGTGCGGCGGCGGGCGGTGAGGGCGTCGGTGTCGTCCAGGTCCAGCAGCAGCATGGCGACGAACTCCAGGTTCGCGCTGCGGGTGCGGCTGGAGCCCTCCGGGCGGCCGAGGAAGAAGTGTTCCGGCTGTCCGGTCAGCGTGGACAGCGCGTGCAGCGCGACCCCGTACGAGGGGCGTGCGGGGATTTCGGAAACGGACACGGCAGTGCCGCCTTTCTCTGCGGGTTTCGAGTGGTGATGCCGGTCGGGGGGCCAACCCCTTCCAACATGGACAACAATACCAGTCTTACGCCGGTTCGGCAAGGGATCTCCGGCGCCGGCCCGCGTTCGCGGGGCCAGGACGACGATCCACCGCCCCCGCCCGAGACCCGTGCAGGGCTCGAACAGTTCCAGCACTCATAGCCTGCCGATCATCGCGCCGGATGTCAACAGTTCCGGAACTAATGCAGCTCGGAGGGCTCGTCAGCGGGGAACAGTTGCGATATACATAGGGGCAGAAGGAAAGGAGCCGCCAAAGTGGCGACCCGCTACGAAGAGATCGCTGATGACCTACGCGAGCGCATCAGCACAGGGGAGTTCCCCGCAGAGAGCACACTCCCCGGCTATGACCAGCTCACCCTCGGATACAAGGCCAGCAGGGCAACGCTCCGCGAGGCCCTGAACCGGCTGCAAGCCGAGGGGCTCGTACGCCCGGTCAAGAAGAAGGGCCTGGTCGTCCGCGACCCCGGCGAGCGTCGCCAGGTGGCCCGGGGCAGCGTCGTGCGCCGGGACCCCGCGCGGGGATACGTCTTCCCCGCAGCCTCCGCGCCGGATGAACCGTGGGTCACCCACGGCCGACCGGCCGCCTCGACCATGCCCGCACCGGCCCCGGTCGCCGAGCGCCTCGGCATCGCCCCGGGCACTCGGGCCCTACGCCAGCGGTGGATCACCTCCCCGGCCGGCCAGAGCCCGTTCCAGATCACCGACGCGTGGATTCACCCCGACCTCCTGGCGGAGACACCACAGCTGGGCGAGCCGGGCGCCACCCCCGGGACCTACCTCGACCGGATCGAGGAAGCCGGGCACGGCCCCCTGGAGTGGGAGGAACGGACGACGATCCGGCCGTCCTCCCGCGAGGAGGCCAAGCAGCTGGAGATCCCCGCCGCCATGTGGGTCTTCGAGGTGGTCACCGTCGGCACGTCCCACCGAACCGGCCAGGCCGCCGAGGTGTCCGTACAAGTCATCCCGGGGGACCGCGTCGAGTTCGTCACCAAGCTGCGGCGCGACCGCACCGCCCGCTGGCCCGTCGCCCCGGCGGCCTCCGCGGGGGTGTGACCCGCGCCAAATGGCTTCACGCACCCAGCGACACACCCGTTACGGTGCGTGTGGTCGGATAGATCCACGGGGGCCGGGATATTCCCATCGTCCCCAAACGCAACAGGCCCCCGAAGGGGCCTGCCGGTCCGCAGCCGGGGTGCCTCCCGGCGACGCGGCCGCACCTTTAGTCACGGGGAGGTGCGCTTTCGTGAGCGTACGGGTTCGAGCGATACCGCCGCAGCAACCTTCGAGCAGCGCCGCGCTGAACCGGAAACGACCAACCGGTCTCGGCCGCCGTCGCCGTCCCGCTCCCCCCGCCTGAAAAGCCTGGTGGCCGCCCCGCGAACGGAACGGCCACCAAAGTTCGACTCGCCCAGAGTCTTCGCCCCCGAAGGGGCACGCCCACACCCACCGGGTGGGGCCTCGTGCCGGTGTGTTGCCCACACGCCGGCAGCGCCAGGATAGACGCGGTCGTGCAGCAGCAACACGTTGATCACGCCGCTTGCCCACTATCTGGCCAACGAGGCTCCCCCAAAACGCACCCAAGGGAAGCACTCGTGCCACTCCAGCACCACCCGCCCGTTCATCCCGTCCACTCCGACCATGGAGCGGCCGCATGAGCGACGACCCCGTTTTCGACGACGAGCACGAGGTCTACAGCTCCGACGCGCCGCCCGCGTTCACGATGGTCCCCGAGTGGATCACGTACTCCGACCTCAAGCCAGCTCAGCGCGAGTTCTGGACGGTGCTCGCCAGCTGCGTGAACCACGACCGCCCGGACAACCGTGTCTGGCCCGCCGGCCCCGAGCTGGCCGACGCGATGCGCATCAAGAACCCGGACCAGCTCAAGCCGTACCGCGAGGCCCTCCAGTCCATCGGCGCCGTCGTCATCAAGGAGAAGCGCTACGCGAACGGGATGCGCCGCCGGTACGTCTACGACGTCCGGTTCCACCCGCCGAAGGACTACACCGGCCCCCGCACCCGGCAGGAATGGCTGGCCCGGCGCAAGGAGCGCCTGGCTGCGGCCGCGGCGGCCGAGTCCGCCGACACAGCTGCCTTCGAGGCCGCGAACCCGGACGAAACCGCAGGTCAGTCCGGCACCCCTAAAAATAGTGGGGCCGGTACCCCCAAAAACGGGGGGACGGGAACCCCTGAAAATGGCGGCGCCGGTGCCCCCGAAAATGGGGGTGCAAAACCAGACCAACATCAACCAGACCAACATCAACCACAGACAGCGCCTTCAGCGCGTAGCGCTGGTGACGGCCGTAGGCCCTCTACCGGTAGTAGCGCGCGCGGGACGTCGAGCGGCTCCGCCGCGGCCAGCGGCGCCGAGGCGCCGAACGGGAAGTCGGCTCGCTCGGGCAGGGAAGTCCTGGTCACCCCGCAGGTCCAGATGGTCCTGGAGGCGTTCCCCGACGCACTGCGGGAGGCCCTGGTCAGCAAGGCCCGCACGGACCGGCCCAAGACCGTGATCAAGGCGATCGAGGAGCAGCTGGCCGGGGGCGGTCTCGACCAGGCCCGCAGGCTCGGCGCCCGGGTCGCCCGCCGCTGGGTGACGCACGGCTACACCAAGCACCACGCGGCAGGCAGGCTGACTAGCCCGGTCGGTGCGACCGTCGCCATGCTCAAGCCGGGCCCGTGCCCCGATCCTCGGTGCGAGGACGGCGAGCTCGACGACGGCGCCCCGTGCCGGGCCTGCATCGAGCGGGAGAAGAACTACCGGGCCGACCGGGAGCGCGAGCGGAAGGCTGCGGCCGCGGAGAAGGAAGCCGAAGCTCGCCGCCGGGCCTGCCCGCACTGCCAGCTCGACCGCGGCACCGCCGGCCAGCCGTGCGAGGACTGCACCCGGGCCATCGCCTCGACCGAGCGCGACGCGGCCGACTTCGTCGAGCAGGCCCTGGCCGACCACCGCGCACTGAGCGCCGGTGACGACCAGGCCGCAGCAGCGTTCTTCGCCTACGTGACCGAGGGCGTCGAGCAGGCCCGGAAGGCGGCGGCCGCCCAGGGCGCCGACGCGCTGGGCCAGGCCCTCGCCGCCCGGGTCGCTGCCGACGGCTTCGCCCGCGAACAGAAGCGGCTCCGCGAACGTGGCGTCGAACAGGTGGCTCTTGCTGCACCTGCCGACCGCCCCGACCCCGTGCCCGAAGTCGGCATCCCAGCTCAGGCCCACTGGCAGGGCGACCGCTGCCCCGGCCACGACCGAACCGGCTGCCCCTGGGACCGCCCGGCCGTCGGCTTCGACGGGCTGTGCACCCGGTGCAGGACGGTGCTCGTCCAGAAGGAACCCGCGCACACCAGCTGAACCGCGCCACTCGGCCCCCGGAGGAACCTCCTCGCGGGGGCCGAGTCATGTGCAGCACCAGGCGCCTTCGGCGCGTCCCGCCCACCCAGGCGCGCCTGGAACCTCACCCGATCAAGCGGCCGGGCCAGGACAGGCGGCTTCGCCGCGATCAACGGCGCACGCGCCGATCAGGTCCATCAGCCTCAGCCGAACGAGCAACCCCCACGCACCCGCACTGAGCGGAGCGGCTTCACCACGTCGGCCACACCGCGGCAGCAGCTGCTCCCCCTCCGCCCCGGCCGGGCAGACCGGTCCGCTCACGCTGCCGCATTCGCGACGGGGACGGTACGGCGGTCAGCCCGACGTCGGACCCGATGCCGGAGTCCTGCGCCGACGCCACCCACCCCCCTCCCGTAGCCAGCCGCTTTTTAGAACCCCTCACAACCCGCAGTCGGGTGGCGGGCCGCCACGTAAACCGCTCAGGGATGCCGTGGTGCACCGGCCCGAACGGGCCGGTACTGGGGGCTCCTCGCCCCCAGACCCCTCGCCAGCGCCCAGGGCGCGCTGGACCGCCCATCGCCGGGGGGCGCCTCCCCCCGGACCCCCCACCAGCGCCTTTCGGCTGCGCTGGACCAGCCACTGCCGCCTGCCCTCAAGTGCTCGGCCACTCCGCTTCGCTCCGCGGCCTGCGCGCTTGACCGCTCGGGCCCTGGGGGCCCTCCCTGGGCAGTTGCCCCCGGAGTTGGTGGTCGGCCGCCGTTGTGGTGCCGGCATCGCTGAGGTTGAACGCTGCCCTCGGACCGGTCGGGGTTCCGGTCACGGGCTGAGGTGGACATCGAGGCCGGAGGAACTTCACGTCGTCGAACAGGTGCAGCAGGACCGGGGCACGGCATCGGTGGGCGGTTTACGTGGCCGCCCGCCACCCGTCGAACCCTGGTGCCCTGGTACTGAGAAGCGGCTGGCAGGAAGGGAGTTGGATCGGGATCGCGCTGCTTTTCGGTGCGCGGCGCAGCCGCATCCTCGCCCAGGCCCCCGTCAACGGTGATGCTGTCCGACGGGCCGGTGCGGGTGAACGCGCCGAAGGCGCCTCCGTGCCGCACGTCGCCCGCGGACGTCTACTACGTAGTTAGAGGCGAAGATCGTTTCCGCAGGTCAGAGCGTTTTGATCTGTACGTTTCCCGACAGACGAATGTAAGTATCTGCACCACCCTTCCCGATATCGGGAAACGGTCGGATCGACCTCGACACGCCGGACCCCCGGGGGGGCGTTTCCCGATTCCGGGAAGGGTGTGTAAGGTGGCGCCCACTGGTTCCCGTACATGGGAAAACCCGAGGTGGGAGGCTATGGCAAGGCGCACCGGAGTGGTTCGCGAGACTGGCGAGATGATGCACGTCGACATGCTGCCGGGCTTTGAGGACGAGCAACCCAAGAAGGCCCCGGTCCGGTACAGCTGGCGTGGCCGTCACATGAACGTCTCCAAGGAGATGGGGGCGGCGGTCTGGCGGAAGGACTCCGGGTACGACCGCAACGACCGGGACGTCCTGGGCTACTACATCTTCAACTCGGGCGAGAAGGCCGCACGGTTGGAGAAGACCTTCGACGAGATCGGCCAGGACCTCGGGATGAACCCCCGGCAGGTCTCGAAGTCGATCAAGAAGCTCCACGCGGGCGGCTTCCTGTTGGAGGCCGGAACCATGGCCAGGGTGCAGCTCTACCGGCTGAACGGGCGATTCGGCTACGACGGATCGGCCGAGGACCAGGTGAAGGCGGTGGCGGATATGAGGCATCCTGTAATCCCGGCACCTACGCCGGAGTCCGCTTCCAAGTCGCGGCCTTCAAAGGAGGGCAAGTGATGAGCTCGCCGGCTGAGCAGTTCGACGTCGAGCACTGGCTGGACCGCGAACAGCTCCACGAGCTGCTGTGCAAGTCCGGTGCCCTGCCTCCTGCTGCGACCAAGATCCTGATGTACGTCGCCAGCGGGGCTCCCCTGGGTCACCGCGTCGAGGAGTCGGCTTCCGCGATCGGCGGGAGGCTCCAGATGAGCACCTCGGCGACCTCCCGGGCGGTTAACGCGCTCCTCGCGGAGGGGTGGCTTGAGCCCGCGGGGCGCATCGTCGGAGTCCAGACCTACCGGGTCGGCCCGGCCGTGTATGGGGCCCTCGAAATCGACAAGAACGGCGCTCGGCTGGAGAAGGAGGACCGGCCGCTCGCAACTGTCCGGCATCTCCCGGTGCCCACGCCGATCGACTGACGTACCTGAGCTTCAAGGCCCGCGCCCGGAATCGGGGCGCGGGCCTTCGCCGTCTGCGGGTGTTGGCTGGAGCCAACGAGGCGCCGCGTGGCCACGCCTCCTGTTGGTTGCAGCCAACAGTCCCTTTCCTGTCGGGTTGAAAGCTGGTATTGTTCTCAATGCTGGAAGGGGGTGGCTCCCTGACCGGCATTCACTCGGAACCCGAACCGCAGGAGGATGCGATGCAGGCGAGCGTGGGCCGTACGGGGAGTGCGGTCGATCCGCTGGAGAAGGCTCAGGCGGCCGCGGCCGCCGAGGTGGCACGCAACGACGGCAAGGCCGGCGCGATGCTCACGGCGTCCAGCGTCATGGCCGCGATCCTGCTGGGGGTGCTGCCGAACGCGGACCTCTCCGGCACGGCCGCGGTCCTGGTCGGCCTGGGCGTGACGCTGAACGCGGCGGCGATGGTCACGGTGCTTCTGGTGATCCGCTCCCGGTTCGGGAAGTCGACCCGGGGCTCGTTCCTGCACTGGGCGACACTGACCCCGGAGGCCCTGGTGGAGGAGCTGGTCCACGACCGGCGGGCCGAGCAGACGATCGCGCTGTCCCAGATCGCGCGGGACAAGCACCGCCTGGTCCGCGTCGCCGTCGACCTCACGGTGGCGGCGGCCGCCGTCCTGAGCGTCGCGCTGTTCGCGGCGCTGGCGTCATGAGCCGCTACGACCACATGGCGACCGCGCAGATGGAGCTCTCGCTGGTGGCCCTCGCCCGGTGGGCCAGGGCGTACGCGGCCACCGGGCCGAAGCACATCGAGGACCAGCTCCACCAGGAGATCGACGAGCTGCTCGACGAGCACCGCCGGCGCCGCGTGGCCGGTTCGCCCAGTAGCCCCGAGAGCTCTGGCCGTCCCTGACTGCCAGACCCGAAGGCCCGTCTCCCCGAATCCACGGGAGGCGGGCCTTCGGCGTGCCCGCCGTACGGCCTCGCCAGAGCCCTGCATAAGGTCGCGGGGATAATGAGTCCCCCGCGACCGCTTCTCTCCCTCGGCTCCGTGGGCCCTACTGGGCCCACTCCCCCTCGGGACACCCGGGCTGACGTGCCGCAACGAGCCCCCGCGACGTAGTAGCGGCGTCGCCGTGCGGAGCGGAGCGGACAGGACCGGTGGGCACCGGGCTGGGCCCTCGCCCACGGCGCGGCACCCTCACGCGGAGCGGAGCCCAGGGCGATCCTCAAGAGCGCGAGGACTAATTATCCCCCAGAGGTGAGAGTGCGCGCCGCGGGCGCGCGAAAGAGGGGCGGATGGGTGGGGCGGGGCCAGGGTTGCGGTTCCCGGGCCCTCTCCGCGCCGTACGGGCCCGGCAGGCCCCGCCCCACCCATCCGCTCGGCTTCTCATCCGTGCTCCCCCGACCCGCCGCTGCCGGGTGCGGGTCCGTGGAAGGGGTAGAAAGGACGCGCTTCGCGCGGCGACTGAAGAAGCAGGGCGCCGCATCGGTGCAGGTAGCGGGGCTTCCTCGGACCGCAGGACGGCCGAGAAGGGGCCTGGCGCGGGCCCTGGGGCGCGTTCAGGGCTTCCGTGCCCGATTCCGCGCCGCACGCGCTGCCGTGCGCTCACAGGGGCGTCTGAGGCTTCTGTGGCTTCGAGGAGTGCGTCAACACGACGTCAAAACCTGTTTGCGGAACGGGGGCTGACGGTGGGTACGGTGCCCGGGACCAAACATGATCATGGAACTAGGGGGATCATGCGTAAAGCACTGCTCACCGCCTTGGCCGCCGCCACGCTGACGGTGCCGGCGCTCGCGGGCACCGCCCAGGCCGCCCCGGTCAAGGCGTCCGTCGTCGGCACCTCCGCCTGCGGGAAGACGTACCCGGCCGGCTACTGGTGGACCTACCCCACCACCAACCTCAAGCTCCGGTCCGGCCCGGGAACGAACTACTCCTCGCTCGGCCTCCTGCACGAGGGCGACGGCGTCGAGGTCAAGTGCAAGGCCAAGAAGGCCGGGTGGATGCGGGTCTACGTGCTCAACGGCCCGCTCGACGGCCGTACGGGCTGGGTGGCCAGCAAGTACCTCCACTGATCTCCTGGCGCACGGGCGCCGGGGTCCACGGGCCCGGCAGTGTCAACTTTCCGGTGACACTGCCGGGCCTTCGCGCTGCCTGGCAGGCAGCGGAACGCGCGCGCTGGCCGTCCTCGATTGCTCCGGCGACCTGTGCCTCAGGTCTGCGCTGCCGGGTCCCGTACGGTGGCGGCATGGCCACTTCCGGCGGCGCGTCCCTGCCCCCGATCCGGGTGAGGCTGCCGGACGGCCAGGACCTCGTGGGTCAGCTCCATGAGCGGCGATGCTGGCCGCTGGGCGGATGGATGTACCTGGTGGGGCTGCCCATGTGGGCCACGGACTCGGTAACCGAGCGGGTCGAGGCGCGGGAGTACCGGGTGTGGCTTCCGCCCGAGGTGGTCGGCCGACCGGACGGGGTGTCGTACGACGACGTGCCCACCTACCCACTGCCGCAGCAGGAGCCGGACCCGGCCCCGGAGACCGGCCGGTGGGCATGGAAGGTGCAACGGCTCCGACCCCGCGAGGGACGCCCCGCCGCGGTCGTCGTGCACCTGTGGGACTGCGCCGATGCGCCCGACGGCGGTGACGAGCTGGACGTCTCCGAGGCGCTCGACGTCCTGCGGTCGACGGTCGGGGCGGTGGCCTGCAAGGAGTGCGGCGCGGCCGTCGCACTCGGCCCGCTGATGGACCCCACATGATCCTCGGACACACGGGCCCGGGGTGCCGCGGGGACCCGCTCCCGGCCGGGTGATCTTCACGGCGACCGCGTAACTGTGCCTGTCAGGCCGGGGTTTGCCGGGCATGACAGGACGACGATGGACCACAGCGGCCGTGACGGTGGCGGCCACCCTCGCGGCTCTGCTGGTGCCGACCGCGTCGGATGCAGCCGCTGCCCCGACGGCACCCGGGGTGGGAACGGTGGCATCGGCCCAGCCATGCACCACCTACTGGATCGCCCGGCAGCGGGTCGCCGTGCGGCGGCCGGAGGGGCCGGTGGCCACCATGTCCTCCCCCGTGCACCACCACCTCCGGAAGGGGGATCGGGTCCGGTCCTGCATCGTCGCCGTGGCGCGGACGGACTCCGGGCCGGCCTACCGCGCGTGCGGCGGAGAGGGGCACCTGTGGAGGATCGTGCCAGGAGGTCAGGTGCCGCAGTCGTGTCTGCGGCGGGCCTGAACAGCGCCGGTCAAGTGGCTCCGGCCTCGCCGGACATCACCCGTCCTGGTGGAGGTGATCGTGTCGGTGCCGCCGCGCCGCGCCGACTGCGCCACGGTGGGCACCATGCTCCGCCGTGCCGCCCTGCTGGTCCCTCTGGTCCTGCTCGCCGCCACGGCGTGCGTCAGCGTGCGGGACGACGGCCGCCCGGCCCGGCCACCGGCGGCACCGGCGACGACCGCCGCAGCACCCGCCCCGGCGTCCGTCGCTCCGCCCAGCCAGGCACCCGCGCGCGAGGCGCTGGTGCGCACGGACGACGGCAGGCCGCGCGGCCGCAAGCACGCCAAGCCCGCCCCGAAGTCCCCGGTACGCCGGGCCGCTCCCCCTGAAGCCGCCGCGCCGCCCCCTCGGCCCCGGGCGGTCCGTCCCGCTCCTGCCACGCCCCGCCGCCCGGCGGCTCCGGCGCCCCGGGAGAGGCCGCGCGCGACAAGTCCGGCGGCGAGCTACGACATGCGGACGCTGTGCCGAGCTGCGGCCCGCAACGGCGTCGGGCAGAACATCGTTGATCTGTGCCGCTCGACGTACGGCTGAGCTGACGCACGACCTGGTCCTGGACGCCGAACTCGCCAACTCGGTTACGTGCGTAACCACCCGCCGATAGTCTGCGATGACTTTCACCTGACTTCGGAGGTAGGGGATGCACGGCACGTCGCCGGGTGCAGCGGGCGGGACCGAGGAACTGTGGAACGCGAACCAGGTCGCCAGGGTCCTGGGGATCTCCCCGACGGAGGTCGGCCGACGGCTGCGCCGGGGCGAGGAGCCCGCGCCGCGCTACCACGCCGGGGAGGCCCGCAACGCGCTGTGGGTGCCGGGCATGGTGCGGCTGTACGCCGCGCAGCGCGGGCAGGCCCTCGCGGAGCACGCCGGAGGAGTGCGGCGGCTGCCGGTGCCGATGTGGGTGGACTGGCCCGCGCTCCCGGAGCCCCTGCCGCGCGTCGTGGACCGGGTGGTCGAGGTGCCGCGCATGTGGACGCAGTCGCCGGGCGACCCGCACCTGTTCCACGTCCGCATCTGGCGGGGCCGTGTCGACGGCGCCGAGCGGATCGTGTGCCTGCTGTCCGTCATGGAGAACGCCACGATGTACGCGACGTCGGCCGGCAACGGCGAGTGGGTGATGGAATCGGTGGTGGCCGCCGGGCTGCTCACCCGGGAAGAGGCGTACCGGACCTTCGTGTTCGCGCTCGGGGTGCGCAATCCGAACCCCTTGTCCTGCGGCGATCCGCAGTCCCTGATGTACGTGTCCTTCCTGCTGCCCGGGTCGCTCCCGCGCCTGCTCGATCGGTGGCGCAAGCCGCGCGGGGAGCTGTTCGCGGGGTCCAACGTGATCCCGGCGCGCTTGTCGCACCTGGCCCATCTGGTGGGCGAGGAGGTCGAGATTTACCCGGAGGGCACGCATACCCCCGAGGTGGTCGCCCGGTACGCCGGCGGGGAGCGGCCCGTGGTCGTCGGCTGGGACCCGATGGGGCTGGAGACGCACCTGAAGCACACCGAGGTGCTCCGGGCCTGGGCCGCCGAGCTCGCCGAGGCCGGGCAGGCCCGGGACACGGCCACGGTGACAGACGCCGCCACCACAACGGCCAACGCCGTGCTCCTGGCTCACGACTACTAC
The DNA here is from genome assembly GCF_058245575.1 of Streptomyces sp. UF-297. NCBI lineage: Bacteria > Bacillati > Actinomycetota > Actinomycetes > Kitasatosporales > Streptomycetaceae > Streptomyces > Streptomyces sp. UF-297. Next base: position 13,069 of record NZ_JBSIBZ010000092.1, read on the forward strand.
GAGCGCGTCTACGGCGACGAAGCCCGTGATGTTGTGCAGCGGTGCGTGCCGCAGCTGGACCCGGCGACGGTGGAGGAACTTCGCCGGTTCGCTGCCGAGTCGGGCGGCTCCACGGCGGGGCACTGGCTCCGTCTGCACCGCGCCACGGTCCTGCTCGCCGGGCGGGAGGGCCTGCCCGGCGAGCAGCACGCCGCACTGCTCGCCGCGGTGGCGGAGAACGACGAAATGCTGCCCAGCCCGGTGCAGACGGTCGGCAGGGAGCTGGGCGGCTGGCCTCTGCGCCTGGCGGCCGCCGAGCATCCGCAGCTCGACGAGTACGTGCGGACCCTGGCCTGGTACGGCCCCAAGACGGAGCACCAGGAGGCGGATCGCCAGCTGCGGGAAGCGCTGTGGGACGACGAACGCGGCGCGGCCCGCGCGGGATACGACCCCTTCGGCAGGCTGGTGCGGGTCACCGAGGACCGGGGCGCCGTGGCCGTTGCGTGCCCCGCCGAGGAGGCGGCCGCCTACCGGCTGGACCAGCCGCATCCCGGGTTCCGTCTCCTGGCGGACGGCCGTCTCGATCTGCTCCCACTCGCGCAGACGGGCCCGGTCCGCAGGCGCAGCATCTGACCCGGATTCCGGTGTCAACGATTCGGTGACATGGGAGGGGCGGGCCCGATCCGCCGGGGCCGTCCCCGCTGCGCAGCACCTTGTCAACGTTTTGGTGACACGGCGTTCGGGGTGGAAGGGTGAGCCCATGGCGATCGACCACGTGAAGCGGCAGCGGACGCGGGATGCGGCGGAGGAACTGCTCCGCGCGCGATACGGGGAGGGCCGCAACTACCTGGACCCGATCCGGGTGATGCAGGACGTGCGGGCGCAGGCGTTCGGGTATTTCGTGCGCGAGGGCGAGGAGGCGCCGGAGGTGCCGGCGGAGGATCTCCTGGCGGCACTGACGCAGGTCGAGGAGGCCCGCGCGCGTCTAGACGCGCTGGAGCGGGACCTGATCCGCGGCGCTCGTAACCGCGGCGCGTCGTGGCAGAAGATCGCGGACAGCCTGGGCATGGCGAACCGGCAGGCCGCCGAGGCCAGGGCGACCCGCCTGGAGCGGGCGGCCGAGTCCCACAGCCGCGACCGCGACGTCCCCACCCAGCGGCGCGAACGCGCGCGGCAGCGGGCCGTGGAGGCGTGGTGCGCAGCCCATCAGGCCCGCATCCGGCAGACCGTCCAGCGCCTGGTCGGTGTCGCCGAAGCCTGGCCGCAGCTGGCCGAGGACTTCCTCACCTCCCACTCCCTGCGCGCGCTGGAGAACAGGCTGAACGGCGACGGCGACGGCGTGAAGCTGCTCGACGATCTGGAGACGCTGCGCACCAGGTTCGCGCCGTACGGGCAGCCGCCCCTGGAGCCCGTCGGCGAACGCGCCCGGGAGGCGGCGCAGGCCCGCGACGCCGCCGTGGCCTTGCTCTCCGACCTGGCAGCGGTCCGCTTGGAGGTCGACGCGGCCCGAATGTCAACGGTCCGGTGACAGCTGTCGTTCGCCCTGGTACGGTCACGCCTCCGGCACGGTGCGGCCCGCGGGAATGCGCAGCCCCTTGTACCCGGGGCCGAGGCCACGGCGGGAGCGGCCCCGGGTGATCGGGACTGGCGGCGCGACCGTCTGGCCTTCGCCTTGGAGGACCGGTTCGGACCGGTCGCTCGGCGGAAGGGCCAGGGTCCGGCGGAGCCGGGTCAGGTCCCGGAGAAGGGGGAGCACCGCGGCGGCAGCGGCCGGGTGCGCGCTTCCCAGGGCGAGCGCGGTGATCTCGATCGCCTCGACGGCGTCCTCGGCCGCCGCCGCGCTCCAGCTGCCCGGGGTGGCCGCGATGTCGTGCAGCGCGCACGCGGTGTCCGCCAGGGCCTCGGCGTTCTCGGCCAGGCCCGGCGCGGCGGTCGCGGGCAGCTCCGTGATCTCCATGCCCGTTGAACGACAGCGGGTTCCCTGCGTCGCGCGCCTGCCGGCCGCAGCGTGTCCGCCGACCGGGCGATTCGTTGTACCGGCGTGACGACCACTGACGCCGATCCCTCGTACTTGGCCGACTTCCGCACCGCCAACACGGCGGTGCTGGGCCTGCTGCGCGGCTACTTCCGGGCGGAACAGGCCCCTGTCCTGCGGGCTCACGCAGACCTGATGGCCGACAGCGGCACGCTGGAGCGGGCGGTGCCCGTGGTGGGGCTGCTGCTGCGCCAAGGCGCGGCGGAGCTGAAGGAGAAGGACCCGGGCGCCCGGCTGCCGGAGCTGTTCGGGCCCGTCGGGGTTGCCCCAGCCGGGATCGAGCGCGACGTCGCCGACGCGCTGCGGGCGCTCAGCGCCGGATCACTCACCGGCCTGTTCGGCGAGGAACCCTTAGTCGGGGAGAAGCTCGCGGCCGTCGTCCACGCCGCCGCGATCCGCTGCCTTCGGCAGCAGGCGGCGCACTTGAGCCGGTCCAACGTGCGCCGCTGGCTGGACACGGTGGAGGCCACCATGGCCACCGCCGAGCAGGTGACGCAGTCCCAGGCCGAAGCGCTCATGACGATGGACGCGCTCGGGTTCTTCGGAAGCCGGCCAGCGGCCGCGCCTCTCGATCCGCTCCAGGCGGCGAAGGAGGTGACGGCCCAGCTGGTCGGCGGCTACGGCCTGGGCCAGCCGGAGCAGGTGGCGGAGGCCCAGCGGCGGATGGCGGCGCACGTCTCGGTGGCAACCGAGACGTGGATGCTCGTACGCGGGTTCATGCAGAACGTGGTGCGGATGGCCACGGCGGTCGGGGTCGAGCTCTCCACCCAGCAGCAGGAGCAGCGGCTGCACGAGCTGGCGGCGCTGGCCCCGGAAGAGATGAGGATGGCGCTGGTCGCGTACCTGGAGGCGACGGCGGCCGGGCACCCGACTGGGGGCGTGGACGTCGACGCCGCGCATGGGCGGCAGGTGTCGGCGCACTACGCCGCGGTGTTCCTCGCGATGTACGGCGTGGCGGCGATCGGACGGGAGAGCTTCGCGGGGCTGGTGGACGAGATGATCGCGAGCGCCTGACTGAAAGTCGGGCCCGGCCGGCGCGGAGCCCGTACGCTGAGCAAAGCCGCTCCGGAAGGCTTCCCCCGTGCCTTCCGGAGCGGCTTGCTGCTGCACGGGCCCCGCCGCGGTGGCGCAGGCCGGGCGGGCACCTGAGCCACAGGGTGGCGTCAGGCCAGCACCGGGCCGTAGTGGACACCGTGGAGGGTCCCGTCGTCCCGCAACATGCCGATCTCCTTCAGCTTCAGCAGTGCCTCGTCGACCTCGCTTTGGTCATAGTCGAGCTGCGCGGCGATCTTGTCGGTAGGCCGCTGCTCCTGTTCGCCCGCCCGGCACATGAGCCACATCGCGACGTCGCGCTCGACATGTCCGATCCCGGCGTCCAGCAGGCCGCGCCACAGCTCGGTACTCACCAGCACGTGCTCGGAGCTGGGCCAAGCGCCTTGAGCGGGCACGGTGCGGCACACGCGGTCCTCCAGGTCGCTCAGGAACTTCAGGGTGGGGGTGTACTCGTCCACCGCCTCCACGTCCTGGTCGGCGGCGAGGTCGGCGCACACCGATTCCAGGGCCGACCGCAGGCTGGCCAGGACGGTTCGCATCTGCTGAGGGCATCGGGCCCTGGCCAGGGCAGGGTGCTTCCGGGTCGGCGTGTACGCCTTGCCCAGGGTGTGGGCGACCGCCTGGATGTGGCCCGCGGCCTCGTAGAGCGTCTCGCCGGGGTACCCAAGGCTGTTCAGCGGACTGTAGTCGCGGCCGTCGGCGTCCTTGGAGAACTGCCTGTCGATCCCCAGGACCCGCAGCCCGTGAACGGTGGCCAGCATGTTCACGATGTGGTTCAGGGTGTAGCCGGCCTGAGCGATGCAGTCGACCATGCGGTTCACGGTGCCGCGCCGCTCCTTCGCGGCGGTCTTCTCGGCCTCGTCGACCAGGGCCTTGTGCTCGGCCCCGAGCTGCTCGAAGACGGTCACGAGCTGTGTCACCGCGCGGGGCAGGCGGTTGTCGTCGGGTGCGGGGTGCTCGGTCATCGACGCCCTCTCATTCGGCGGCGCGGCAGAAGGTCGCGGCGCCGCGTGCGATGACGCGCCGGACGGTCGCGCCTCCGCGTCCAACGGCGGCGGCTTCGCCTGGACACGGTCGGCCGGAAACATGGACCAACATGGCGGATTTCTACCTGGATTGACTTCGCGCCGCGGGTATCATGGGTGCGGGCATCGCGTAGGCCCAAGCCCGCCGTCCGGCCCATGACCGGGAGGCACGAAGGGCAAAGGTGCCAGGGTCCCCCGGGACCCGGTCAGCTCGCCGGACACGGCAGCGCGCCAGCGCACGAGTTCCTTACCGTCGTCTTGGACGACTTCCTCCGTCGTGCGCTGATCTCGTGCGCGCCGGGTCATGGGACCGTGCCGCGCCGAGAAGAGTCAGCTGTGTCGAAGATCGAGAAGAAGAACCGCCGCCGCAAGAGCCATGCGGAGCGGGAGCGGATCAAGGCCAAGAAGGCCGCCAGCGGCGCCTCGTACACCTCCGCCCAGTCGGGCACCGTCCACCGCCACCGGGGCCCCGAGATCGGCCCGGTCGACGGCTCCGGCTTCGGCGCCGACCGGCAGGCCGACATGCAGACGGCTTCCGCGCTGATCGGGGCCTGCGTGGAGAAGTGCCGACCGTGCCAGGCCAGCCTGGCGGACAAGGTCCTCGCCGGTGACCGGCTCGTCATCGCCAGCCTCGCCGGAAGCGTCTACGCGCTGCTGCCCTCCCCCGGCTCCGCGTGCTCCCCCGCCACCCAGCGGTTCCACGCCGTGGCCCACGACACCGCGCGCCCCGGCTACGGACCGGCGGTCCTCGCCGCAGTCGAGGAGCTGAATGCGGAGGACCTGGAGGCGCTCCTGGAGGACACGCTCGACCTGTGGGCGGCCGCCGCCGGGACCGCCCCGGCCGCAGAGGCCGGCACCCCGGACCGGGAGACGGACGCGAAGGAGGAGGAGGCCCACCGCTACGCCGCAGCGAGCGGGACGGCCTACCTGATGAGCGCGGGCATGGACCAGCTGCTGAGCGTGGAGGAGATGCAGGGTCTGGTCGAGCACGCCGAGAAGTCCGCCGGGACGGGCGATCCCGTGGTGTGCTTCCTGTGTGACGAGCCGATCAACGTGGCGGCGGAGTCGGAGGTGCACGTCGGACTGAGCACCCGCACGCTGACGGTCGACGGCCGCGAGCTCGACGCGGTGCAACCGGTGTGGACACATTCCGGCTGTGGCCGGACCCGCATCTGGCCGTGGCCGGAGCTGATGGCGGAGCGTCAGCGCCGCGGCCTGTACGTGGCCCCCGACGACCGCCAGCCGGAGAAGCCGGCCACGCAGGGCCCGCGGAACGCGGACTACACGCACTTCAGCGTCGCCCGGCAGCCGGGCGGCGGAATGGTGCCGCTGGTGCTCGTCGAGCCGGGCGAGCACGACGAGCACGGGATCGAGGGGCACCTGGCGGCCCGCCTGTCCGAGGGGTTCAAGCCCGTCGACCTGACCGGGGCCACGCCCTTCCCGGTGCTGGACGGATGGCACCTGCGGTGCGAGCGCGGCCGGATGGTCTCGGTGATGCGCGCGGGCGGTGGAGCCTGGTACCGCCAGGAAGGCGGGTATGCGACACCCGGCAACTGGCGGCAGGCGGCCCGTCAGCGAAAGGCGCTGCTTCTGGTCGTGCCCGCGGGCACCGTGGGCGACCGGCAGGGCGACGACTGGCTGACGGCGGTGAGCCGGGCCGCCGAGGCCGGCCACGTGCTGGGCGGTCTGGTTGCGGTCCGCGGGACGCTGTCATGAGCCGCCGTACGACCCTGCCCGGGGTCGCCCGCGTACGGATCACCGGCGATGACGCGGCGACGCAGGCCCTGCTCGACGTGCTCGCGGAGCACTTCACGGTGACGGAGCCGGCTCCCTACAGCGGCGGCCGCAGCTACCTGGAGGTCGACACCCGGCCCGACGCGGCGCCGCACGGCACCGGCACCGGCACCGGGGACGACGGGCCGGACATGCCCAGGGCCTCGAAGCACCGGCCCGCCGAAGTGCCATCCACGGTGGCGGTGCTGATGGCGCGCCAGGTCAACGCGGCGCACCTGCACCTGTCCGCGTTCCGGGACCTGGTGCAGACGTACGGCGCCGGCCTTGTCCCCGAGTGGCCGAAGCCCGGCCAGGCCCCGGACAACGCGGTGGACCAGACGCTCAGCACGGCGTCGCGGCTGCTGTACGAGCTGCGGGAGTGGAGCAGCCACACCGCCCACGCCTCCGGCGCGGTCTCGGTCCTGCCGGAGATCATCGCGGCGTCCGAGGAGCAGCTGCGGGCCGAAGCGGTGCTCTACCCGCCGGGCGGATGGTGCGCGGTGCCGGGCGGCACGATGCCGCCGCCCGGCGAGGAGCGGGAAGAGGAGGGCGCGGAGCACCCGATCGCGACGCAGCTGCTGGGGCCGGTGCCGGAGAAGCGCTACAGCGCGCGGGCCTCGGGGCGGTCGGTGCAGCGGGCGCTCCCCGCGGTCGCCGGCACCCCGGCGGCCGCCGTGTGGACGGCGGAGCGGGCCCTGTACGGCTACGTCTGCCAGCACTGGGAGGCGCCCGGCGACACCCCGGCCGATCTCGCGGCCGCCGTGGACGGCCTGGACGAACTCGCCGACACCTTCACCAGCGCCTGCACGTTCACCCTGGACGAGATCCGGCGCCGCATGGCGGAGGGGCTTCTGGTCGACGTCGACGAAGACGCCTTCGACGAGGCGGCCGCCGCCGTGCGCGAGCAGCTGGGCATCGAGCCGGAACGGGTGCCCAAGCTGGCGTACGCCCTGTCGCGCGTGCGCCAGGCGATGACCGGGGCACGGGCCGCGCTGCCCGCCGCATCGGGTGACGCTCGTAGCTTCGACGCGCTGGCGCAGGCCAGGGCGCTCGGTGCCCTCGACGGCAAGACGCTCCCCGAGGTACGCCGCGAACTGGGCCGTGAACGGCACTGGCAGCGGCACCGCTCGAAGACCCGGATGCCGGACTACACCGCGGCGGACTGGTTGCGGCGGGCCATGCACTGGATGCACGCCGCCGGCGTGACCGCGTACGACCACGGGGCGCACCTGGCAGCCGAGCGGCACCCGGAGCTCTCGGGCCTGCCGATCGGCACCCCGGCCGCCATCGAGGACAGGGGCGAGCGGTGAGCGGGAGCACGGTCCGCGCGGCCGTGGGCCCGCAGCTCGCCGCCCTGACGTTGGTGCGGTCCCTGATGGGCGGGGTTCTGGAGAGGAAGGGCCTGGAGCAGACCGTGGACCAGGCCCGGGGCGGGGTCCGCGAGGGCCTGCTCTACATGTCGAAGTGGGCGCGCGGCGCGGACCTGCGGACCGAGATCGTGCCCATCGTGTGCGCGCTGGGGCGTACGACGGTCGCCGCGCTGGCCATCACGCAGGACGACGACCCGGCGGCGGTAACCTCCTGGCTCGACGTCCACGCCCGTACGGTGCGCGAGCACCAGGTCAGCCTGCCGGTCGAGCATCCGGCGGACTCGGTCGTCGTCGACGTCGCCGCGGTGTTCGCCGAGGAGCTGCACCGCACAGCACGCGGTGACGTCGACGAGGCAGAGCTGGAGGCGAGGGAACAGCGGGCCGCCGGACTTGTCATCGAGTGGGCGCGGCCCGGGGCCGGGCGGGATCACGTCGAACTGCTGCTGTCGGGCGGCTGGTTCGCCGCAACGATGCTCGCCTACGCCTTCGGCTTCGACCGGGACCGGATGTACGAGTACGTGGAGAGCCACGCGCGCGCCCTCATCGTGGCGGGCCGCCGCTGATGATCGAGCTGGGTGACCGCGGCCGCCGGGCTGCGGTCACCCAGCGGCCGGCTACTCCGGTGGCCGTCCGCTCATGAGCGTTCCAGCGCGTCCAGCAGCAGCTCGCTGTAGCCCGCGGCCGCGAGGTCGTCGTCGGACAGGCCGGCCTGCCGCAGGAGCTTGAGTGTGGTGGCGTGGTCGGACCGCGCCCACGCCATCCGCGTCGTCTCCCGCAGCGTGCGCCGGGCCTTCAGGACCTGCGGGTCGGTCTCGTCGCCCCCGGCGGCCTCCCGGGCCTGGTGGAAGGCCGTCACCGCCTGGGCGGCCTTGGCGAACGCTGCCGCCGTCTTCTTCTTCTCCGCCTCTTCGGGCAACAGCGGGTTCAGCACGACGGCCGGGCCCCACTGCGGAGTCCGGGCCCCGGCCCGCCGGTCGTTGTCGTACGCGCTGCGGCGTTCCTCGACGCCGCGCCGCAGCTGCTCCAGCCCCTGGGGAAGCTCCCAGCCCGATCCGCCGCGGTTGGTCACCTCGGCCTTCAGCTCCTGGACGTGCGCCCGGTAGCTGTCGATCAGGCCGCGGACCTTGAGCGGCATCCCCTTCTTGTAGGCGCCCGCGCGGTGGAAGGCACGGTTGCCGTGCAGGACGACGAGCAGGGCGCTGGCGCCCCCCTCCAGGTCCTCGATCAGGCGGCCGCGGATCGGGAGCCAGTTCGCGAGCGCGGCCTGCGTGATGGGCGACAGGGGCCAGACCTCCGTGATGTGGAGGGGGGAGCCGATGGCCTGCGGGTTCCGGATGATCTTGACCCAGGACAGATCGGGTGCGAGGTCGGCGATGCCGATGGTGCACAGCTCCCCGGACCGGGCGGCGGTGTCCAGGACCACGCCGAGGACAACCAGGAGGCGGGCCCGGCCGGGGGCCGACGGCTTGCGGTCGACCTCGTCCTGGAGGCGATTGTGGAGCTCGCTGCGGGCCCAAGCCGGCATCGTCGGCTTCGGGGTCGGCTTCGGGTAGGAGAGCGCGCCACTGGGGACGCCCGCCGCGGCGGCGAAGCGGCGCAGGATGCTCGCCCGGCGCCGCTGGGAGGCGGTCACGCCCTTGGGCGGGGTCTTGAGCTCCTTGGCCCGCAGCTCGCCGTTGTCGGTCATCTCGCACAAGGCGGTGGCGCCGGGCCCGAGCAGATCCCGCATCGACTTCCCGTACCGGTTCCGGAAGTCCTCCCGCTCCAGCGCCCTCTTCAGCGTGCCCTCCACCCAGCGGACGTGACCGGCCACGCTCTCGGTCATGTCCGGGGCGGCCAGCACCTTCTGGATGAGCGCGGGCAACTCCTCGACCGCAGGAAAACGGTCATCGTCAACGGTGTTCGCGGACAAGCGGCATTCCCTTCGATTCCCGATAAGGACTCATTATCCCCCGGCCGGCTGCTCATTGTGCCGTATCGGGCGGGCTGCGGCATCACCCCTGTTCGGGCTGTCGGCTTCCCTGGGAGGTGGGATGCTGTCGGCGGCGCCGGGAGGGCGTCAGCAGAGTCCGCAAAGAAGGGGAGCAGGACACGTGGCCCATGTCCGTACACGCAGGGGCGACGGGCCCCTGATGAAGGCGGTGAACCTGCTCGGGATCTTCTCGCCGGTCATCCTCGGCGCCGTGCTCCTCGGCCGGTGGCTGGCCTCCTGATCGCCTCTCGGCACGTTCGCGTGTCCGATGGATCTCGGCCGCTTCCTGGGCATCCTCACCGGCGGGGGACCGCGGCGGCATACGCTCGGGGCGGAACTGAACGTACGCAAGGGGGCGTTTCCGTGGCGATGCAGCTGCCTGACATCTTCGAGACGCGGCAGGTGAAGGCGTTCCGTGACGCCCTCATGGCCGGTGACCTGGAGCAGGCCAAGAAGATCGAGGACCACCTGCTGGCCGAAGCGGCCACCAGCCCGGAGGACCGGGAAGTCCTCGTGGACCAGCTGCGGGCGTCGATGCTGTTCCGCGCGTACGTCGATGCCTCCGGCGCCGGCGATGAGGCGACGGCCCTGGTGTTCCAGGGCCTTCTGACGACGATGTGTTCGCCGGAGACGGTCCAGAGAACTCTGATGAGCGGTCTGCTCTACGCCGGTCTCCAGCAGGGGGCGCTGCCCGCGAAGGACCACGACCGCCTGTCAGAGTGGATGAGCAAGACCGACGTGGGCGACGAGATGAGGGCACGCCTCGAAAGCATCACGCGGGTGCCGTAGGGATCGCCTGTCGCGGCTCCGGGACCACCCCACCCGAGCGTCAACGTTTCGGTGACAATCGTGGCGCGGGCCCGCGCCTGTCAATGGGCCGTGCCGTGACTCACGGCCGTACGACGTTCCCGGCGATGTGCCGGTGGACGACTTCGACCGCGGGGCCGGCGGGGCCGAGCCGGTGGCGCAGTAGCTCCCCGGCCCATTCGGCCACGGCAACGCTTCCGCGTACACCGTCCAGGCCGCCGACCAGGACGTGCACGCTGCGGCCGCGGGGCTGGGCGTAGGCGAGGAGCACGGCGGTCTCCCCCGCGATGCGCTCGACCAGTTCTTCGGCGCACTCGCTCTGCCTGATCTGCTGGCGTACCCGGGGATCGAGCCCGGTATCGCGCAGAAGCCCGGACTCGGAGGCGGGCAGCAGCCCTCGGACGTCGAACAGGAGGGCGTGGCCCACGGGCTGGTCGCCCCGGTGGCGGAAGCCGAAGGACTCGATCGTGACCGGTACGGGGTTCATGGCTCCAGGCTGCTGGCGGTGAGGCGGGACAGGAAGGGGTTGCCCGTTTCCACTTGGGGCGTGTCGCGGCTGGCAGGAGCACTTGCGCGTGAGGGTGGCGGGCAGGCGGCGTTGACGCTTTCACCCGAAGAGGGGACCTCTGCGGGCGGTGCGGCCTCGACGGCGCGTACGACGTAGTCGAGCGAAGTGGCCCAGAGCCAGCCCGCGCGGGACTCGTCGGTGGCGGCCGTGGCGCACGCCGCATTGCCCGCCGCGTGGCCCCACAGATCCCGCTGGTAGCCGCCGTGTTCCGCCTCGGCGGCCCGTAGCGCGGCCACGATCGCGGCGGCCGGCGGCGGCTCGTCGGTGTCCTTGTCCAGCCAGGGACGCACTGCCTCGGCGACGGCCACCGCGGTCTCGCAGGAGTAGGAGCGCTCACTCATGGCGTCACCATGCCCGAGAACAGGCACCGGGTTGCCGATGCTCGGGCCGGGTGGGTGCACGTCATGCGGCCAGGGCGAGCCAGCGCCCGAGCTGTGCGCTGAACTTGTCGACGCCATCGGCCGCGTGCCGGGCCCGGCGTGCCTGGTCGCCGCGCCGCCGGATGTAGGAGAGCGTCGTCGCTGGATCGTCGTGTCCGGCGAACTCCTGGATCTCCTCCAGAGGGACCCCGTCGTCGTGCATGTGGGTCAGGCGGGAGGCGCGCAGGACGTGCGGGGTGAGGTCGCGGCCGGGCAGGACTCCGGCCCGTTTCCCCAGGCGGGTCAGGATGCGGTCGACGTCGTGGCGGTCCAGCCGCCGCCCTTCGGAGTCCAGGAGGAGCGGCCCGTCGGTCCGGCCGTTGATGAGCAGGACCAGGAGCTCGGCGAGCTGGTGCGGGAGGGACCACTGCCTGCCCTTGTCGCCCTTGCGGGTCAGGTCGATCACGGGGTTGCGGCCGTCGCGGAAGTCGGTGACATCGGCCTCGCACCACTCGCTGACGCGCCCGGCGAAGGTGTAGACGAGGCTGGTCACGACGACGTCGCGAAGGCACTCCGCCCAGTCGAAGAGGGCGGCGAACTCGTCGACCTCCAGCACGGGGGTGGCGGTGGTCTCGTCGTGGCGGTCGATCTTGGGCCGGTTGTGGCGGGTGACCGGGTTGGGGATGTAGGTCTGCGACTCCTCGGCGGCGAAGCTGTGCAGGGAGGACAGGGCGGACAGGCGGCGCGCGATGCTGCGGTTGGCCCGCTCGCGCTTCTCCTCGCTCAGCCGCCAGGTGGTGACGTCACCGCGGGTGATGCAGCCGATGAAGAAGCGTTCGTGCCCAAGTTCCTGCGCGAACTGGTGCCAGAACCGGATGTCGTCGGCGTAGTTCCGCTTCGAGTTGATGCTGGGGATCGTGGAGGACGCCAGCCAGTTCATGACGGTGGTGAACGCCTCGGCGGTGCAGATGTCGCGCAGGATGTCCATGCGGTAACGGCGAGGGCCCAGCGTGCGCTTCACCGGATCGCGCGGGGCCACCTGCCCCAGGTCCTGGCGGATCTTGGCAAAGGCGTCTTCCGCCCGGGTCGTGGGTCGTGCGATCTCGCCGGCGGGGCGCTCCGCCAGCTCCGGGCGGGGCATCACGGCTTGAAGTCCATCTGGAAGTCGGGGTGCTCGGAGAAGGCCGCGAAGGCCGTGCAGCGCAGCGACCAGCCGAGGGCGTCGATCTGCCCGGGGAAGTAGTCCGTGTGCTCGACCTTGGCAGCGCGCTCGAAGTTGGCGGCGAACTCGTCCAGGACCCTCTGTGTGCCGGCCAGCAGCTGCCGCTCCCGCTCGTCGGCGGTCGGCGCGCGTTCAGCGATGCGTGCCCGCAGGAAGGCCACCAGTGCACGGTCGCGGTCCAGCTTGGCCTCGTTCTGCACGATCATCTGGAACTTCACGCCCTGGTCGTCCACGCGTCCCCTCCTTGCTCTGGATCACCAAAGCTACCCGTGGGGTCGGACAGGACCGGGTCATCGGTGCTGGGAGGGCGTCAGGGCGAGTTCGGCCGCGCGCCTCATCGCGGCCAGGGGGGCCGGGGTATGGCCGGTCTGGAGCTCGACCTGCCGGGCGGCCTGGTGCACGAGCATGGGCAGCCCGCCGACGACCGTGGTGCCCGCCTCCCGCGCGGCGCGGGCTATCGGGGTGGGCCAGGGCCGATACACGACGTCGAGCAGCGTGTCGGCTGCGGCCGGCCACAGCGGGGCGAGCCGGTCGGCGGCCCCGGGCGGGAGGGCGGAGACGACCAGGCCCGCCTCCAGGTGCCGGGGGGCCGCGTCCCACGAACCGATGCGCAGGGCGATCCCGAGGCGCTCCGCCGCCCGGCCCAGCTCGCCGGTGCGGCCGGGGTCGCGGGCGACGGCGGTCGCCGTGGTGCAGCCCAGCCGGTGGACGGCCGCGAGGGCGGTCGCGGCCGTCGCGCCCGCCCCGAGGACGCACACCGATTCGACGTGGTGGACTCCGGCCTCGCGGAGGGCCTGGACCATGCCGTCGACGTCGGTGTTCTCCCCCAGGAGCCGACCGCCCCGGCGGGTCACGGTGTTGGCGGTTCCGGTCGCCTGGACCAGGGGTGAGACCTCGTCCAGGAGCGGGACGGCGGCCCGCTTGAGTGGCATGGTCAGCGACAGCCCGGCCCATCGGTCGTCCATGGCGGCGAGGAAGGGCACCAGCTGGTCCGGGGTGCAGTCGATGGCGCAGTACGTCCAGTCGAGCCCGAGCGCCCGGTAGGCGGCGCGGTGCAGCACCGGAGAGAGGGCCTGGGTGATCGGGGAGCCGAGGACGGCGAGCTGCCTCATCCGGGCGCTCCTTCTACGCGGGGAGGTCGTAGTCGGCGAAGGCGCCGCCCACGTGGGAATCGGTGAGCGGTCCGGTCTCGGGGTGCCGGGCGGCATCGTCGCCGGGGTGGTAGCCGAGGGCGTCCCAGCCGGTGCGGGGCCACCAGGATTCGCTGTTGCCCGAGATCCCGTGGACGGTGAGGAAGGGGCAGGGCAGCGGTCGGGTGGCGGCGGCGTGCAGCAGGGTGGTGGCGTCCGCGGGGCTGAGCCAGGTCGCCCGGTGGCGGGGCTCGCTGGGGTGCGTGCGGTAGCTGCCGATCCGTACGGCGACGATCTCGACGCCGGTCTTGTGGGCGTAGAGGCGCCCCAGGGCTTCCAGGGTCACCTTGCTGACGGCGTAGAAGCTGTCCGGGGCCGTCGCGTCCGCCATCGGATTACCGACGGGGTTCAGGCCGGTGACGTGGTGGCTGCTGGCCAGCACGACGCGCGGCACCCGCTGGCGGCGGGCCGCCTCCAGGACGTGGTGGGTGCCGGTGATGTTGTGCTCGACCATCGCGGCGAATGGTCCCTCGTCGGTGACGCCGGCGAGGTGCACGATGGCGGAGACTCTGGCGGCCGACGCCTCGATGGCGGCCTGATCGCGGAGGTCGGCCTGGATGAAGTCGGCGCCCGCGGGCGTGCCGGAGCTGGGGGGCCGTCGGTCGAGCAGCCGCAGCGGCACCCCGCGGGTGGCGAGATCGGCGGCCAGGCGGGCACCGATGGTCCCGGCGGCCCCGGTGATCAGAAGGGTCACGGCCGGTGGTGGAGCATCGTGGCTACGCCCTCGTCGCTGGCCGGGTAGTTGATGCCGCGCAGCACGGCGACCGGGGCGCCGCGGCCGCGCTGCCCGAGGATGAGCCCCGCCGCCGCGGCGATCAGGTCGGTGAAGGTCTCTTCCTGCCGCTTGCCGTCGTGCTCGGTCGTACGCAGCGGGGCGACTCCGGCGGCACCGATCGAGATGACGGTGGCGCCGCGCCGGTCGGCGCGGCCGTCGGAGTCCGCGATGACGACGGCGACCTCGGCGCCGGTGTAGGTGATCAGGGCGTCCCGCAGGGCGCGGGCGGAGCCGTCCGGGTCCAGCGGCAGCAGCCACGCGCCCTCGCTGCCTGCGCGGTCGATTCCAGCGGAAGTGAGCTGGTAGCCCAGGGTGTGCCGGGCGATGATCGGGCCGCGCTCGGTGGCCAGGAAGTGCTCGGTGGAGTTGTCCAGGATCAGCTGGACGATCTCGGCGGGCTTTCCGGTGCGGGCGGAGAGTTCCAGGGCCTGGGGGGTGGGGGTGACGCTGGCCAGGTCGATGTAGCGCTTCTCCGCGATGGAGACGACCTTGGAGGCCACCACCACAAGGTCCCCGTCGCGCAGTTCGCTGCCGGTGCGCGTGATGACGTCGGCGATCGCGCCGGCCAGGTCGTCACCGGGGTGGATCTCGGGGAAGGGCTCCAGGGCGAAGGCGGAGAAGCCGGAGGTCGGGGCGGTCATCACGAGGCTCCTGCGGTGGTGAGGGCGGTGTGCAGACGGGCGTGTGCGGCGGCGAGCGTCTCGGCTCGCTGTTCGGCGGTGGCGTGCTGTCCGGTGGCGAGCCAGTCTCGGACGCGGTGCAGGTAGTACGGCCACAGCTGACGGGCCGCTTCGGCCGCCGGAGTACCGGAGTTGACGGCGTGCCAGGCGTCCGCGGCCGGGAGCGGCCAGGGACGCTCATCGTATCCGTCGGGGCGTGGGCCAAGGCTGTCCAGCGCGGTGAGCATGGCCTGGAGGCGGGCGGGTTCGATGTCGCGGGGGGCGGCCCGGTAGAGCGCCGGGTCCTCGTCGACCGGAGTCCGCGGCGGCCTTCCGGCGGTCAGGTGCAGCAGCACGGGGACGGCCTGGTGGTAGATGACAGGCAGGTGAGGGAAGGACGCGGCGTGCCGCTTGGGCTCGGCCAGCCGTACCGAGGTCACGGGTCCGGACGTGGCGGCGGTCAGCAGCAGGAAGGCGTCGATGCCGTAGCCGTCCACGCAGGCCGCAAGGTCTTCGGGCAGGGCCTCGGCGGCCCGCAGGGCGGCGTCCAGAGCGGCGCGGGACAGGGCGAGGTCCCCGGCCAGGGGCTGGGGCACGTCGTGGCCGGTCACGGCGGTGATAAGCGGCCGGGCGAGGTGGTTGGTGAGGTTGGCCTCGTCCCAGTGGCGCGGGTAGTCGGCGATGGCCAGGGCGGCCCCTCCGCGCACGCGGTCCAGCAGCGCGCGGTAGACGGCGGGATCGGGGTTGCGGGTGTCGGTGTCGGCGATCAGCACGACCGCGGCCCCGGCGGTCTGCGGGCACCGGGCGGCGGCCAGGATCTGGGCGCCCTTGCCGCGTACGAGCCCGGTCAGCCCGAGCTTCGCGGCCCGGGTCGCCGTGGTGGTGAACTGCTCGGCCGTCTGCGGGGTGTCGGAGGTGTCGGCGTGGACGATGACCGCCGCGGAGTCGCCGAGGGCGGCGTCGACGGCGGCGGTGACGGCGCTGATGGTGGTCGGCTCGTTCCGGCTGGGCAGGATCACGGCGGGGCTCATCCGGTCTCGGTCTCCTTGGCGAGCAGGTCGGCGGCCGTCTCGGCGTCGGGGGCGTGCAGGTAGTCGAACCGGCTGGCCGCCAGCGTGGCGATGAGGTGGCTTCGCCACCGGGCCAGGGCGGGGGTGTCCAGGGGCCACACCGGCCCGTACGGCATCCCGGACACGCCGTTGAGCGGGGTGGGCAGGCCGGAGATGTAGCGGGCCAGGTTCTCGTGCAGACGCAGGCGTTCGTTCACCGACAGCGGGCGCGCGGGCGTCAGCGATGCCACGGTCAGCTCGGGGTGGACGGCCACCCGCACGATCCGCCCGAGCGGGGCCGGCCCCGTCACGAATGGGCGCAGGGAGTGCTGGGGCTTGGGGTCCAGCGGGCGGGCGGGGGCGCGGACGGCGGCGGTGGGCTTGCCCGGCCACACCGATGCCCCGGCCTCGGTGCCTTCGAGGACGACCAGGTCGTCCCCGCCGTGGAGCCAGCCGCGGGCGGCGAGCGCCAGCGCGGTGGAAGTCTTGCCCGCGCCCTTGGCTCCGAGGAGCAGCACGGCCGGACCGCCGGGCGGGCGCAGGGCGGTGCCGTGCACGGTGACCTTGCGCCGACGCTGGCGGGCGCGCTCCAGGGCGGTGTAGGTGACGTACGCGAGGGTGTCCGAGCTGGCGGCGGCTCGGGGCAGGCGGACACGCACCGTGTGCCTGCCGGCGGTGACGGCCGCGGCCCCGATGGTGACCTCGATGTCCGCCGTCCCCGCGGCGTCGGGGGCGGCTTCCAGGCGCCAGCCGCCGGGCAGGGACCGGTCGGCGGCGCGGGCGGCCGCGGTATCCAGGCCGTCGGGCAGGGCGAGCAGCGCGGAGACGTGGCCGGTGACGATCCGGTGCGCGGTCACCGGAGGGCCTTGGTGAAGTCGGTCAGCAGGTCCTCGACCGGCTCCACCTTGGGCAGGTACCGGCCGGACAGCAGGTCTTCCGTCCAGTCGGTTCGGGCCAGCGTCGCGCGCACCAGCTCCTCCGCCGCCTTGGGGGGTGCCTGCTCGCTGGTGGTGATCTCGACGGAGGCGGGTTGGTCGTACGCGGCGCCGTTGCGCCACAGCAGCCCGATGCGGCACGGCCCGAACTCGGCGGCCACGGCGCGGGCGGCCGCGTCGGCGAGCCAGCCGCCCACCTTGCCGACGTGGTAGGCCGGGTTCTTCCCGAACGTCGCCTCGTTGCCCGCGAGGTGGGCACCGCTGATCAGCCCGGTGCGGGCGTTGCCCCGGCCGACCAGGCCGTCCTCGCCGTAGTCGATCGCCGAGCCGGAGAGCGTGAAGTATTGCCCGGAGAGCGGCCCGGTGCGGCTGCCCCGGGTGTTGCATACCACCTCGACGCGGCCCGGGAGCCGCTGTTCCAGTTCGCGGGCGCAGGTGGTCACCGCGTCGTCGAACTCGGCCGAGGTGGCCAGGTGACCGGCGAGTGCGGGCACGCACACCGTCACCGTCCAGGCGTCGCCGCGCCGCACGACGAGGGCCTTGATGTCGCTACCGGCCCACGCGCGGTTGCGGAACCACGCTTCGGCCAGCAGGGCGAGGCTCTCCGCGGCCGTGCGCGGGGCGGAGGCGACGAGATAGGCGGTGTCGTTGGAGAACGGCCGGGGCCGCTCGGGAAGGTCGTGCAGCGAGCGGGGGGCGAACCAGTGGCGGAACTTGCTGGAGTCGGTGGTCTCGTGCCGGATCTCAAGCCGGACCCGGTCGAAGCCCGGCAGGGCCGCGCGGAGGTGGTCGACGGCGGCCTGCTCAAGGATCTCCCGCACCGGCAGCTCCTGCCCGGCGAAGGAGGTGGAGATCCGGCCGCCGAAGATGACGCGCAGGGGCCGGTCGTAGACGCCGTCGGTGTCGGTGAAGGCGGCGCGGCCGCCGAGGACGGCGACCTTGTCCAGGTTGTGGTGCAGGACGGCACCGGTCTCGTTCAGGCAGTGCCGGCTGTAGCGGATGGACGCCAGTTCGGCGATGCCGTCGGCGAGGGTGTCGGGGTGTCCGATGCCCTTGCGCTCGACGATCTCGACGGCCAGTTCATGCGGCAGCGGGGTGCGCTGCGCGGACACGGTTCGCGTCGCGGTAGACACGTTCGATCACCTCCAGGGGGCGCCGCAGCGCCGACAGCGGGAACAGGCAGGGGTGGGCGGGGCGGCCTTCGGCGGCGTCGAGCACGGCCGCGTACATCTGGCGCCGAAGTTGCTCGTGGGTGGGGGCGGCTGCCGGGTCTGCTAGCCCGGCTTCGAGGTTCCGGCCGCGGATGTGAAGGCGCCGACCGTCGGCGAGCTGGAGCACGACCTCGTGCCGGGGCGGGCCCTCATGGTCGACGCGGGCGTCCACGTGCACGCTCCGCGCGCCGGCCAGCGTGAGGTCGGCGGTGATGCGGTCCTCGGTCTCGGCCAGGTTGCGGCGGTGCACCGCCGTGGCGCTCACGCTCTCGACGTCGCCCGGGGTCAGTCGCAAGGCGAGCGCCAGGCCGTGGATGGCCTGCTGGTGGAGCACCCCGCCGGCGGCGGCATGGGTGCGTCTCCAGCCGCGGAAGTACGGGGGGTCGCGCCGTACGGCAAGGCGGACCACGGCGCGCTCGACAGCCGGGGGCCGGACGAGGAGCTCGTGCAGGCCGGGGGCGAAGTGCGGCTGAAAGCCCACGAAGATCCGCCCGTCCTCCGGCCGGGGTGCCAGTGCGGTGCCGACGATGGTCGCGGGCTTCTCCACGAGGACCGCGGCGCCATCGGCGGCGGCGACCCGGGCCGCCGCGAGCGCGGCCCCGGGCGGAGCGGCCACCACGACCAGGTCGGGCTTGAGGACGGCCAGGGCCGGGCGCAGGGCGGCGAAGGATGGGATGCCGTCCGGCAGTTCGGTGCGCGGCGCCGGATCGACGATCCCCGCGACGGTCAGGCCGTCGGCTCCGGCGAGGGCGGTGAGGTGCTTGGCCCCGACCTCGCCGGCGCCGACCAGGAGGACCCGCTTCACGCCAGCCCACCGGGAATGGCCGTGCGCAGGAAGGCCGCCCCGGCGGCCAGGGCGTCGGCGGGGGTGTCGCGTACGTGGGTCTCCAGCGCGTACGGCAGGGCCGGGTGGGCCGCGTGCAGCAGCGGCAGCACCTCGGCGTAGGGCACGCAGCCCTCGCCGGCCGGGCAGAAGGTGCGGCCGGCGTCGGCGGGCCGGTAGTCCTTGACGTGCACGTAGCCCACGTAGGGGGCCAGTGCGCGGACGGTCTCCTTGTTCGCCTGGCCTACCTCGTGGAGGTTCGCCACATCGAGCCACAGACCGAGGCCCTGCGCGTGGTAGCGGTCGAGCACCTCCAGCAGGGGCTCGGCATGAGCGACGGTGCACACCGGCTCGTTCTCCAGCAGCAGCCGCACCCCCGCCCGGTCGGCTTCTTCGAGGGCCTGGGCGAGCAGGGGATCACTGGCGAACTGCTCGGTCAGCTCGGGTTCGACGCGCAGGTGGGAGAAGACCCGCACGATGGGGGCGCCGAGGGTCACGGCGGCCGCGAGGGCGCGGCGCACCCAGTCCAGCCTCTCCTCGGGCGGGACCTGGGTGGGGAAGCCGAAGGTGTCCACGCGTCCGGGGCGGGCCTCGGGGCGGCACCACTTCCACAGCGGTGACGCCAGCGCGGCGACCGCAAGGCCGCGCTGGTCGGCCAGCGCGCGAATGTGCCGCAGCCGCTCGTCGGGCAGGGTCACCGCGTTTGCACCCTCGGCCGATCGGATCTCCAGCTGGCCGATGCCCAGCTTCACCGCCAGGTCCATGCCGGGCGCCGGGTCGGGGCCGAGTTCGTCGGGGTTGAGTACGAGTGCGGACACCGGGCGTGCTTCCACGGAGGTTCTCCTTCGGGGCTCGAAAGGGGTGCGGCCCCGGGACCGGAGGAAGTCCGGTCCCGGGGCCGCGGGCAGAGGGTCTGAACCGTCGCGTCGGTTCAGCGACCGCCGCCCGGGGGCGGGGGCTGCGGGATCGGCGGCGGAGGCGGGGGCGGGGGCGGAGGAGGCGGGGGCTGCGGCATGGCATTACTCCCTTGTCGTCGCAGGTCCAGAGCCCGCATCGGGTCAGCGGGCTGCGCCATCGTCGCCGCGGTTCGCACCGCGCAGACATCCCGTCAGCTGCCCCAAGACCTGGACAGATCCGGCCCGCTGGACACCGCTTGGACAAGGGGCGCCCACCCCCTGGGCAGTCGGTGAAGTTTCGCAGTGAAGTTGCACGGAGAAGATTCAGGCGGTACACCCTAGGGTGACGAGACCGTGACAGTTGGTGATCTTTCTGTGTGGCCGGACCCGGGAGGGGGCGCCTCGGATGCGCGACGGAGTACGTCAACGCCCGGCGCCGGCCCCCGCCGTTCCGCCGCCCCGACTCTCCCCGGAGGACGTCCGCACGCAGCTGCTGAGGCTCCGGCAGGGCCCTGCCCTGGGCCACCCGGGGGCCGTGGCGGCGCTGAGCGATCAACTCCGCGGGCTGCTGCTGGCCCGCCAGGCCCCGCTGTCGGACGCCGGAAGCGAGACGACCCGCCTGGTCGCGGCCCTGCGCCGGGCGATCGACGGGTTGACGCCGCACGAGCGCCGTTACGCTGCCGCCGACTTCAATCTGCTACCCGAACACTCCTGGCCGACCCTGACGGAGCGGCAGGAGTCGCTCGCCCGGGTCCTGGGCTGCTCCGCCAAGACCGTTCGCCGTCACGCTGGACAGGCATTGGACACTCTCGCGCTCCTCGTCGCGGACGGGAGCTACCTCGCACACACCCCGCCGGCGCCCGAAGGCGCACCCGCCCCGGCCGGTGAGGCCGCCCAGTTCTTCGGAGTCTCGGGGGCCTCCCGCATCGACGTCGTCTGTTCGGCGCTCCCGGACCGGCCCCGACAGCGCCCCAACGACCCGCTGTACTCCCGCTATGCGGGCTTCGCCGACCTGGACGCCCTGTTCTACGTCCGCGCCCGCCTCGCCCAGGACTTCCCGGCCGCCAAGGTCCGGGACTTCCACCCCGGGGAGTATTACAACGCTGAGCCGGACTGCCTGGTGGTTCTCGGCGCACCGGACCGGAACACCGCGTACGCGGAGTTCGGCCCTCACCTCCCCTACCGCTTCTCCGCTCCCCCGGACCCGGCGGTCCTCTTCCCCGGCCACGGGGACATCCGGCTAGCGCCTACCTGGGCCCCCGAGGGCGAGCTTCTGGCGGACCTGACCATCATCACCCGGCTCACCCTCGACCAGGGCACCACCGTGATCCTGCTCGGCGGCTGCCTGACACTCGGCGTCCTCGGCGCCGCCAAGTGCCTACTCAACGGGGAACGCGCCCGGCGCAACACCGAGTATCTCGACGAGATCGCCGCGGGCGGCGACTTCGTCGCGGTCACCACGACCCGCAAGGTCGGCGGCATCACCGGCACCCCCGACCTGATCGCCACCGAGCCCCTGCTCCTGCTCACCAGGGACAGCGCGGGAGGATTCACGGCGCGCATGGACCGCACCACCCACGGCGCAGGCCCCAGCACTGAGCAGCAGGGATAAGCGGATGTTGGACGGGCGGTCACCGTCCGCCACGGATCATCTTGCTGCCAGACTGGCCCGGTGAGCGCTCCGCCCCTCCGGAAGGCGGCCCGAGCCGTCGCCATCGACGCCCACCGGCGGGTCCTGCTGCTTCACTACGCCGAGGTCGGCGGCTTCTGGGCCACCCCCGGCGGGGGCCTGGAGCCGGACGAGGACTACCCCACGGCCGTCCTGCGGGAGCTCGGCGAAGAACTCGGGGCTGTGAACGTCACCCTGGTCGCTCAGGTCGCTGTGCGCTGCCAGGACCATGCCGTCGCCGGGCAACTGGTCCGCCAGGTCGAGAAATACTTCCTCGCCCGTATCGAGGCTTCCGACCTCGACCCAGCTCGCGCCACCCAGACCGACAACATCCGAGCCCGCCGCTGGTGGACGCTCCAGGAGCTCCGCGACACCAGAGAGACGGTCTACCCGCACGGCCTCGCGGACTTGATCGCTGACCTCCTCAGCCACGGCCCGCCAGAGCAGCCAACCGTTCTCCGCTGAACGCACGGGCACGCTCCGGCACAAGCCGGAGGAGCTCGACGGCGAGACGTTCGAGGACCCTTTCCCCTCCCACGCCACCCGCAAAGGTGGTATTGTTGTCACTGCTGGCAGGGGGTGGCACCTCGACCAGCGTCATCACTCGAAATCTCGCACAGGGGCTTGCTTCCCCGTTTGGAGCGGACTTGCTGAACAACAACGACACGTCGTACGAGACCGACGCCGAGGCCGACATCGCCCACCTCATGGCGGGGCGTCAGATCACGCTCGACGAGATCGCGGTCGAACTGGCGGCGATCGAGCTGAGGCTGCGGCAGATCGCTCGCGCGGCGGAGACGCCCGCCACGCCGGTCGAGCTGGAGCCGATGATCGACAGTCTGCGCTCGAAGGCCGGACAGCTGCGGGAGATCGGCGAGGAGGCCGGCAAGCTCGCTCGGATCGTAGAGGGCGACGTCCCGCTCGCCACGAAGTTCTCCGGCACCGGCGATCCGTGGGGATCTGCGGCGCGCGGCACCGATCGCGAGGACTTCGGCGGGCCCGCCGTCGTGCCCACGGCGCGCCAGCTGCTCCACCTCGCCTACGGCGCCCGGGTTCCGGGAGCGGAGACGACCACGTACCCGGAGGCCATGGCGGGGATGCGGGTCATCTGGGAATCCAAGGCGGCCCAGGCCAGGCGCCGCAGGGAGCGGGACGCAGCGGTCGAGGTCGAGGTCCTGGAGCTGGAGTGCGAGACCTGCCACGTCAGCTCGGGCGAGCGCTGCGTGACCAGGAACGGGCGGGTGTCTGAGAAGCCGCACACCAAGCGGCTCCGGGAGGCTGAGGCGAACGTGGACGCCCGGCTCGGCTACCTCGGCGACAACCCCGTGGCCGTGCCCGGCGTCGACTGACACGCACAGGGAAGGGGCCTCACACCGGGACAACCGGCGTGAGGCCCCTTCCTCGTTCTGGGCCCGTACAGTTCGAGGGGGTCCGGAGGCAGCGCGAATGCCTCCGGACCCCCTTTTCGTTCCCCCGCCGTCTATCCGGCGGGCGCGGGTGCCCCGTCGTGGGCGATGGGGGCGACGGCGACCCACTCCCCCGGCCCGGTCTCGTACTCCATCGCGTGTGTCACGTGGCAGCGCACGGGCCAAGGCTCGTCGTCCAGGCGGACGAGGAGGTACCGGCCGGCGGTGTCGACGACGGTCCCGGGGCGGCCGTGGCGCCGTACACGGACGGCCAGGCCGAGGCGAACGCCGTGGCGCTCCTGGAGGCCGTAGTACGCCCTCATGTGCTCCAGGTCGTCGTGCTGCCGGTCGGCCGCCTCGAACAGCGTCCGGCAGCCGGGGCGACGGCAGCGGGACTTGGGGAGTTCGTGGGCCCCGAAGAACAGGCCCTCGTCCAGGAGGATGCGCACGGGGTCGCACGCCGCGGCGATGCCGACCATGCCGCTCCCGACGGCGTACTGCTGCGTGAAGACGGCGACGTGCAGCTGGGTGTCGCCGCCGGTACTGGGGCTGCGGAGAAAACTGGCGTCCCTGGGCGCCATGGCGAGTTCACCCCGGCGTGCGACAGGGGCGCCGTGCTCCGCGTGTGCCGGGTCGGTGCCGAGGGGGCGCGGCGCCGGACGCCGCAGCATGGGGGGTGTGGTCACGTGTCTCCTTCGGTGTCGCTGCCGAGTGCAGTGATGACGATGAGGTCGAGCTGGTCCGCCAGGGAGGCAAGTCCTTCCGCAGGGTCCATCTCCGGGTGATCCCGGAAGGCCGTGGACAGGGTGCGTAGCAGCTCCGTCACCTGATGGGCGGGAAGCAGGGCGCTTCCGTCTTCCTGTCTCCGCATGACGACCAGGTTGGTCGGGATCTGGACCTGGCCGGGCTTCGGTCCGTTCACTGCTGAAGCCCTCCGTGCGCACTGGCGCCGGTCCGCGTGGGGTCGGGGACTTCCACGATGTGCCCGACCCCGAGCTCGATCGCTTCCCGGGCCGCCTGGGGAAGCCCGTAGGCATCGACGAACCCCCTGCACATCGCGGCGGGGAAGTCGTCCGGCACGACGGGCGACACGGTGGAGTGGCACACGATCTGTCCGCCGCCGTCCCGGACCTCTCGGATGAACTGCTGCCGGCGCCCCGGGCGAAGCGGAGCGGCCGACGCGGCGGGGTTCAGGACACAGGTCGTACAGCGGTCTTCCAGGAGCCGGATCTCCCCCGTGGTCGGGTCCGCCACCGGCGGCACCGGGTCCTCATCCTGCTGGCCTGCGCCGGGGAAGGGGTTGTGTGGGGCCCTCATGCGTGGCCCTCCTTGCCCGCGAGCCAGCGTTCGGCGTCCTCGCCCGTGCCCACCGCGGCGATGGCGGCCACTTCGAGCTGCTCGGCCTCGCTCCACTTCCGCACTGCCACGCGGGCCATCTCCTCGTAGCGTCCCGGGTTCGACAGCGCCAGACGCACCAGCAGCGGGGCCTTGCGGCGGTAGTGCTTCCCCCACTCCTCCAGCGTCGGCGGATCACCCTCGGACGCCCGCAGGTGCAGAAGGCGCCCGTCGGCATGGAGCGTCGCCAGCTCCAGCTCCGCGGCGCGCTGTTCCGCAGGGGTGAACGGGCCACGGGTGGCCCGGATGTGGTCCCGGGTGCGTTCGTAGTCGCCGTTCATGCGCCGGCCGCCCCCTGGGGGGTGACCGGCGGCGTGTAGCCGGGCACGCGGCCTCGCAGGCGGCTGTAGCGGGTTTGGGCGATGCGGCGGTCTCGCCCCCCTGCCGCCTCGGCGACTTGCCCCCAGGTACGGCCGTGGTGAAGGCGAGCGTGGTCGATCAGCTCCAGCTCGTGGAGGTCGAGTTCGCCGCGGGCACGGTCGAGCAGCAGGATCGCGTCCTCCAGGTCCTGGCCTGTGACACGGCCCCCGCCGTCGTGGTCCAGGGCCTTGGCGACCAGCATCACCGCCTCCAGGGGGGTGACTGTGAGGTAGGGGCCGCCGTGGGAGTTGAGCCGCCGGTAGTGCTCGCCGCCGTGGCGGCGGGTGAGCCGCTCCAGGGCGGCCGCCTCCTGTGCGTACGAGTCGGGATCTTGAGTCATGGCGTCATCATATTGATGACATCGACGCGGCGTCACCGTTTTGTTGACATCCAACCAAGATCACTTAGGCCGCGCATAATTCCGGTTATGCGCGGCCTAGATGACGTGAGCATGTCATGATCCGGGCGTACTCCGAACGTGTTTCACTAGTAGTGAAAGCGCGCGGACCGGCCGGGATTTGCGAAGATCGCCCGGTTTCCGAACTTGGGTCGCGGCTTGCGGAGACCCCTCCCGAGCGGGCGGCCCGCCGAGGGCCAGGCGACAGAAAACGCCTGGTCAGACCCCATGCACGGGATCGCCCGTGCAGGTCGACGGTCCAGTTCCGCCGTGCCGGGCCTCCTCGTCGAGGGGCGGCTCAGCGTCGCGTCAGGCAGCGTCGGTGAGCGGGGTCAGCTGCACGCCGAGGTGATGCTCCGGCTCGGCGTGCGGGACACCGTCCGCGCCCAGAAACAGGTAGAAGAACTGCGTCGTGAGCGGCTTCGAGGTCGAGGAACCGCCCTTGGTGAAGCCGGTCAGAGCGCCGGCAGAGTAGACGTGCGGCAGCCACTCGGGGCCCACGATCGCCTCCACCCAGGCCCGCGCCTCCGCCGGATTAACGGGCTGACGGGTGCCGAGCTGCTTGTGCTTCGCGGCGACCGACAGCGTCAGCAGACTCCCCTCCCGGCCCGGCTGCTCCAGGAGCGCGGCCTGGTCGCTGATGTCCCCGACGAAGCTGAGGGTGGCAAACCGATCGGTCACCGAGCGCACCGGACCGAAAGAGTGCGGCACCGCCAGTCCCCCCGCCCGGTACCGCTCCAGCACGGACGAGGGCAGCGCGGAGGCCAGCTCACTGTCGGCGGGGTCCGTGGAGAACAGGCCCCGGCGAAAACGCCGCAGCTCTCCCTCGTGCTTACGCAGAACAGTACGAATATCGACAGGCATGTCGCCCACGCTACAAGCCGCCACCGTCGCTCTGACCTGCACTGACCATGAGGGCTGTCACATGCGGGCGGGCCGCCCTCGCTCTCGGTACGGTGGCGGCGGCAGGAACGAGGGGGTCATGGGCCGCAGAGCAACGAAGAAGGCGGCGCCGAAGGCGACGCGGGAGCGCCGCCCGGCACGACGACTGCAAGGGGTCGATCCCCGGGTGCTCGCCGGGAAGCTGTACGAGCTGCACGCCCGCGCGGAACGCCGAGGCGACCAGGGATACCTGGAGCGGTGGCCGGGCGACGGCGAGACGCACGGCGTCCTGCACTTCGCCCAGGCGCACGCGGACCGCCTGGAGGGCGAGGCGTACCAGCAGGCGGCGCTTCTGCGGATCACGCTGGCCGAGTGGCTGCGGCAGCAGGCCGACCCGCTCCAGCTCCGGGCGCTCGACGATGCCCGCGGCGCCGGGGTGCAGTGGGATCAGGTGGCCCTGGCCCTCCAGTACACCAACGCGGACGGCGAGCCGAACCCGTCCAGCGCCTTCAACCGGCACGCGAGCCTGAAGGTGGCGGTGCTCGGCCGCCCCGAGGACCGGCGTCAGCCGCACGTGGCCCGGATCATCGAGGCCCGCGCCGCCCAGGAGGAGCTGGAGCGGCGGGAACGCGAGCGGGCGGAGGACGCCCGGTACCCGGCGATGGATGCCGCCGCGCGGGCCCTGCTGGAGCACTTCGAGGCCGGCGAGATCCTGAGCGACCTGGATGACGATTTCTGGTGGAGCGAGCTGGCCGACGTCGTCGACGACCGGCGGGACGCCTCCGAGCGGGCCAACCTCGTCGTGTACGTGCGCGGCGCCGTGCGGGAGACGTACGCGCACGCCAGGCGGACCGGCGAGCCGCCCGCGACCACCGAACGGGCCATGCAGGCCCTGGAGGAAGCGGCCGCGCTGGTGGACCCCTCCACCAGCGCGGGCGACCGGTAGGGCGCCGCGCCCCCACGAACCGAGGCCCGGACCATGTTGGTCCGGGC
>NZ_JBSIBZ010000093.1:0-38669 GCF_058245575.1 Streptomyces sp. UF-297
CTGCTTCGCTTTACGTCCGGCAACCCACCCCTACGCGTCCCGTCACCTCCCGTACGTTCCCGGCGCGAGGCCGGAGCGGCCCGGCACCGCACCCACGACGAGAGCGGCCCCGCTCCCACAAGGGAACGGGGCCGCTTTCCTGTACGAGGATCAACGGCCGCGCAGCTCGCGGTACTTGGAGACCAGAGCCGAGGTGGAGGCGTCCAGGCCCTCGACCTCTGTTCCCTCGGTGAGGGCGGGCTCGACCCTCTTGGCGAGGACCTTGCCCAGTTCGACGCCCCACTGGTCGAAGGAGTCGATGTTCCAGATCGCGCCCTGGACGAAGACCTTGTGCTCGTACAGGGCGATGAGCTGGCCGAGGACGGAGGGGGTGAGTTCCCGGGCCAGGATGGTGGTGGTGGGGCGGTTGCCCTGGAAGGTCTTGTGCGGGACCAGTTCCTCGGCGACGCCCTCGGCGCGTACCTCCTCGGGGGTCTTGCCGAAGGCCAGGGCCTGGCCCTGGGCGAAGAGGTTGGCCATCAGCAGGTCGTGCTGGGCGACCAGGCCGGGCTGGAGGTCCTCGACGGGGCGCGCGAAGCCGATGAGGTCGGCCGGGATCAGCTTCGTGCCCTGGTGCAGGAGCTGGTAGTAGGCGTGCTGGCCGTTGGTGCCGGGGGTGCCCCAGACCACCGGGCCGGTCTGCCAGTTGACGCGGTTGCCCTCGCGGTCCACCGACTTGCCGTTGGACTCCATGTCCAGCTGCTGGAGGTAGGCGGTGAACTTGGAGAGGTAGTGGCTGTAGGGCAGGACGGCGTGCGACTGGGCGTCGAAGAAGTTGCCGTACCAGACGCCGAGCAGGCCCAGCAGGAGCGGGACGTTCTCCTCGGCGGGGGCGGTACGGAAGTGCTCGTCGACCAGGTGGAAGCCGGCCAGCATCTCGCGGAACCGCTCCGGGCCGATCGCGATCATCAGCGAGAGGCCGATGGCGGAGTCGTAGCTGTAGCGGCCGCCGACCCAGTCCCAGAACTCGAACATGTTGGCCGTGTCGATGCCGAACTCGGCGACCTTCTCGGCGTTGGTCGACAGGGCCACGAAGTGCTTGGCCACGGCGTCGGTGTCGGCGCGCAGGCCGGTGAGCAGCCAGTCGCGCGCGGAGGTGGCGTTGGTGATCGTCTCGATGGTGGTGAAGGTCTTCGAGGCGATGATGAACAGCGTCTCGGCCGGGTCCAGGTCGCGGACGGCCTCGTGCAGGTCGGCGCCGTCCACGTTGGAGACGAAGCGGAACTGCATGTCGCGGTGGGTGTAGGCGCGCAGCGCCTCGTACGCCATCGCCGGGCCCAGGTCGGAGCCGCCGATGCCGATGTTGACGACCGTCTTGATGCGCTTGCCGGTGTGGCCCTTCCAGTCGCCGGAGCGGACCCGGTCGGCGAAGACCTGCATCTTGCGCAGCACGGCGTGCACCGCGGGGACGACGTTGTGGCCGTCGGCCTCGATGACGGCCGATTCGGGGGCGCGCAGCGCGGTGTGCAGCACGGCCCGCTGCTCGGTGATGTTGATCTTCTCGCCGCGGAACATGGCGTCCCGCAGCCCGGCGACGCCACTGGCGGCCGCCAGGTCGCGCAGCAGGCGCAGGGTCTCGTCGGTGACCAGGTTCTTGGAGTAGTCCAGGTGCAGGTCACCGACCTGGAGGGCGTAGCGCTCGGCACGGCCGGAGTCCTGGGCGAACAGCTCGCGCAGCTGCACCTCCCCCAGCTGCTCGCGGTGCTTGCTCAGCGCGGTCCACTCGGGCGTCTGGTCGAGCCTGCTACGGCCTTCTGCGTTCATCTCGGACATCAGCCTTCTTCGTCTCCTACCGGGTCGCGTACCGGCCCCGCCTTCCTCCAACCTAATTGATCAGACACCGGTACGAGGCCGTGTCCGCTGTGAGCCGAGGGGCCGGTGGACGTACTCCGTCAGGTACGGCGCAGGGCGGGGATCAGGGCGAGCATGCCGAGGGCGAAGAGGGCGGCGGCCAGCAGGGCGGGGGTGTTCAGGCCCCAGGCCGTGGCGGTGGCACCGGCCGCCAGGGCACCGAGCGGGACGCCGGCGATGCCCAGGGTGCGGTAGCAGGCGCTGACGCGGCCCAGCATCCCTTCGGGGCTGTACTGCTGGAGCATGGTGGTCTGGACGACGTTGGACACCATGCCGGCGAAGCCGAACACGCCCAGGGCGAGGGCCGCGGCGAGCAGGTCGCGCACGGTGCCCAGGGATATCAGGCAGCCGGTCTGGACGAGGCCGCCGATCAGCAGCGCGCGGCCCTGCCCCACGGCCCGTGCGATACGGGCCGCGACCAGGCCTCCGGCCACCATGCCGATGCCGTATCCGCTCGTCACCGCGACGAAGCCGAAGTTGCCCGCGCCGAGCCAGCCGCGTACGAGGACCACCAGGGTGGCGATCAGCCCGCCGATGCCGGTGTTGACGAGCATGCCGGACAGGCAGATCGCGCGCAGGGACCTGCCGCGCCACAACACCCGTATGCCGTCGGCGATATCGCGGCGCAGTGCGCCTCCTGAAGAGGCGGGTTTCCTGGGCGCAAGGACCGTGCCCAGCGAGGCGACCAGCGCCGCGGCGATCAGGTAGGTGAGCGCGTCGACGAGGTAGGGCAGGGCCAGGCCCGTCCCGATGAGCAGGGGTGCCAGCGGCGCGCCCGCGAAGCGGGTCACGATCTGCTGGCCGGTCAGCAGACGGGCGTTGGCCGAGCCCAGCGACTCC
Organism: Streptomyces sp. UF-297; assembly: GCF_058245575.1. Lineage (NCBI taxonomy): Bacteria > Bacillati > Actinomycetota > Actinomycetes > Kitasatosporales > Streptomycetaceae > Streptomyces > Streptomyces sp. UF-297. Next base: position 2,731 of record NZ_JBSIBZ010000093.1, read on the forward strand.
TTGGGCACCACGGACGGCAGCAGGGCCGTGGCGGCGTTGTCGAAGACCGTCTGGAGGGTGGTGAGGAGGAAGGACACCGCGATCAGGAGGGCGATGGAGGCCTGTCCGAGGGCCACGGCCAGCGCGAAGGCGGCCATCAGCAGGCCCCGTACGACATCGACGAGCCACATCGCGCGCCGCTGGTCGACCCGGTCCGCGATCGCCCCGCCGAGCAGTCCGAAGAGCACCCAGGGCAGGAACTCGCAGGCGGTGACCAGGGAGATGAGCAGCGGGGAGTCGGTGACGGCGTAGGCCAGCAGCGGTATCGCGGTGCGCCGGAAGGCGTCGCCGAAGCCGGAGACCACCGCGGCGGACCAGAGCCTGCCGAAGCCCCCGCGCCAGGCGAGCGGCCGCGCCGCCATCGGTTGCGCCTCGGCCCGCGTACCCGCCATGGTCCCGCCCCGCTTCCCGGATCTCGTGGATGCGTACGACGGTAGGACCGGCCACTGACAACGGGCCTCGGGCAACTGCCTTAGCCGCGGCCTCAGATACCCCCTTCGGGGGACCTCGCACGGGCGCCCGGACACGCGAACGGCCCGGCCGGAGGGTGGTGGTGTGTCCCCTCCGGCCGGGCCGGACGCCGTGCTGGCGTGCTGTTCAGATCTCCCCGCGGAGCTTGGCGAGGGCCTCTGCGAGGATGGCCTCGCCGTCGGCGTCGCTCCTGCGCTCCCGGACGTACGCGAGGTGTGTCTTGTACGGCTCGGTACGCGGCGGGTCCGGCGGATTGTCCCTGTCCTTGCCTGCCGGGAAGCCGCAGCGCGGACAGTCCCAAGTGTCCGGGATCTGCGCGTCGCTGGCGAAGCTGGGCTGAGTCTCGTGCCCGTTCGAGCACCAGAAGGAGATGCGGAGTCGCGGCGCGGACTCGCCGCGCTCGGCCTCCCCCATCGGCCCCGCCCCGACCCGACTTCCTCGGATCGCGTTGCCACTTGCCACGGTTGTAACTCCCTGCGTAATGGTGCTGCGAAGCATCGAAAGGCAGCTCCGCTGCCGGGCGCCCCAGTCTACGTAAGGCCCAACGCGCGTCCAGTGACAGGAGTTACACCCCCACCGGAGGACGCCGACCTCATGATAGGCCGCGTCCGCGACGGTACGTCAGCTCTCGGCTCAGCTGTCCAGCTTCATGAGGATGCCCAGTACGACAATGCACGCGAACCACAGCAGACCGATCACGATCGTGATGCGGTCCAGGTTGCGCTCGGCGACGGAGGAACCGCCGACCGAGGACTGCATGCCGCCGCCGAACATGTCGGACAGACCGCCGCCCTTCCCCTTGTGCATGAGCACCAGCATCATCAGCAGCACACTGAAGATGATGAGGGCGATCGAAAACCCCATGACCACGGCTGGACCAACTCTCTAGGACTGACGGACGGGACGTACCGCGAAGTTCTGACGAAGATCGAATGGTACGGGGCCGGAACTGGCGCTTGACGCCGGTCCCGGCCCCGACAGGGTACGACGGGCCGGGCCCGTCGTCATAGCTGCTACTGGTCGCGGAAGCGGACGATCTTGACGAATTCGTCCGCGTCCAGCGCCGCGCCGCCGATCAGCGCGCCGTCGACATCGGGCTGCGCCATGATCGCGGCGACATTGCCGGACTTGACCGAGCCGCCGTACTGGATGCGGACCTTGTCGGCCAGCTCCTGGCTGTAGAGCTCGGCGAGGCGGCCGCGGATCGCACCGCAGACCTCCTGCGCGTCCTCGGGCGTGGCGACCTCGCCGGTGCCGATCGCCCACACCGGCTCGTAGGCGATCACGATGGACTCGGCCTGCTCGGCCGGGATGTCCTTCAGGGCGCCGTCGACCTGGGCGAGGGTGTGGGAGACCTGGTTGCCCGCCTTGCGGACGTCCAGGCCCTCGCCCACGCACAGGATCGGGGTGATGCCGTGCTTGAAGGCGGCCTTGACCTTGGCGTTGCAGATCTCTTCGTTCTCGCCGTGGTACTGGCGGCGCTCGCTGTGGCCGATGGCCACGTACGTGCACTTGAGCTTGGAGAGCATGGCGCCGGAGATCTCACCGGTGTACGCGCCCGAGTCCTGCGCCGAGAGGTCCTGGGCGCCGTACTTGATCTTCAGCTTGTCGCCGTCGACCAGCGTCTGGACCGAGCGCAGGTCGGTGAAGGGCGGCAGGACGGCGACCTCGACGGCCTCGTAGTCCTTGTCGGTGAGGGCGAAGGCGAGCTTCTGGACGTGGGCGATGGCCTCAAGGTGGTTGAGGTTCATCTTCCAGTTGCCCGCCATCAGCGGGGTGCGGGTGCTCATAAAGGGGTCAGTCCTCCAGTGCTGCGAGGCCGGGGAGCGTCTTGCCTTCGAGGTATTCGAGGCTGGCGCCACCACCGGTGGAAATGTGGCCGAAAGCGTTCTCGTCGAAGCCGAGCGAGCGCACGGCGGCGGCCGAGTCGCCGCCGCCGACGACGGTGAAGCCGTCGCAGTTGAGCAGCGCCCGCGCGATGGCGGTGGTGCCGCCCGCGAAGTCGGGGTGCTCGGCGACGCCCACCGGACCGTTCCAGAAGACGGTCTCGGCGTCAGCGATCTTCGAGGCGAACAGCTCGCGGGTCTTGGGGCCGATGTCCAGGCCCTCCTTGTCGGAGGGGATCTGGTCGGCGTCGACCGTGACGAAGTCCGCGGGGGCCTTGGTCTTCAGGTCGGGGAAGTCGGCCGAGGCGAGGATGTCGACGGGGAGCACCAGCTCGACGCCGTTCTTCTCGGCGCGCTCCATGTACTCCTTGACCGCCGGGATCTGGTCCTCCTGCAGGAGGGAGATGCCGATCTCGTAGCCCTTGGCCTTGAGGAAGGTGTACGCCATGCCGCCGCCGATCAGCAGCCGGTCGGCCTTGCCGAGCAGCTCGTCGATGACGGCGAGCTTGTCGGAGACCTTGGCACCGCCGAGCACGACGACGTAGGGGCGCTTGACGTCCTCGGTGAGCTTCTTCAGGACGCCGACCTCGGTGGCGATCAGGTCGCCCGCGGCGTGCGGAAGGCGCGCCGGGAGGTCGTAGACCGAGGCGTGCTTGCGGTGCACGGCGCCGAAGCCGTCGCCCACGTACACGTCCGCGAGGGCGGCGAGCTGGTCGGCGAAGGCGCCGCGCTCGGCGTCGTCCTTGCTGGTCTCGCCGGCGTTGAAGCGCAGGTTCTCCAGGACGGCCACCTGGCCGTCGGCCAGGCCCGCGACCACGGAGCGGGCGGAGTCGCCGACCGTGTCGGTGGCGAACGCCACGTCCTGGCCCAGGAGTTCACCCAGGCGCCGGGCGGCGGGCGCGAGGGAGAAGGCCGGGTCCGGGGCGCCCTTGGGGCGGCCCAGGTGGGAGGCGACGATGACCTTGGCGCCGAGACCGGCGAGCTTGGCGATCGTCGGCTGCACGGCGCGGATGCGGCCGTCGTCGGTGATGGTGGTGCCGTCCAGCGGCACGTTCAGGTCCGCGCGGACGAAGACCCGCTTGCCCGCCAGACCTTCTTCAGCGAGATCGTCGATCGTCTTCATGCAAATGACTCCGATGCCTGGATGCGTATGCGTATCAGTCATGGGACGGGGCTCGTACGGCGCCTCAGCGCGCCGTACGAGCCCCATCCATCACATCTCGGTGCCTGTGTATCAGACAGAGATCAGAGCTGGCCGCCGACGAAGGTGGTCAGGTCGACCAGGCGGTTGGAGTAGCCCCACTCGTTGTCGTACCAGCCGACGACCTTGACCTGCTTGCCCTGGACCATGGTCAGGGAGGAGTCGAAGGTGCAGGAAGCGGGCCAGTTGACGATGTCCGAGGAGACGATCGGGTCCTCGGTGTACTCCAGGACGCCCTTGAGCTGCCCCTCGGCCGCCTTCTGGAAGGCGGTGTTGATCTCGTCCTTGGTGACCTCGCGGTCGAGCTCCAGGACCAGGTCGGTGACCGAGCCGGTGGGGACCGGGACGCGCATGGCGATGCCGTCCAGCTTGCCCTTGAGCTGCGGGAGGACCAGCGCGGTGGCCTTGGCGGCGCCGGTGGAGGTCGGGATGATGTTCTCCGCGGCGGCGCGGGCGCGGCGCAGGTCGGAGTGCGGGAAGTCCAGGATGCGCTGGTCGTTGGTGTACGCGTGGACCGTGGTCATCATGCCCTTGACGATGCCGAAGTTCTCGTCGAGAACCTTGGCCATCGGCGCCACGCAGTTGGTGGTGCAGGAGGCGTTGGAGATGACGTGGTGGTTGGCCGCGTCGTACTTGTCCTGGTTGACGCCCATCACGACCGTGATGTCCTCGTCCTTGGCGGGCGCGGAGATCAGGACCTTCTTGGCGCCGGCCGCGATGTGCTTGGCGGCGTCGGCCTTCTTGGTGAAGATGCCGGTCGACTCGATGACGATGTCGGCGCCCAGCTCGCCCCACGGCAGGTTCGCCGGGTCGCGCTCGGCCATCGTCTTGAAGGTCTTGCCGTCGACGGTGATGGTGTCGTCGGTGTGGCTGACCTCGGCCTTCAGGCGGCCCAGGATGGTGTCGTACTTGAGCAGGTGCACCAGGGTGGCGTTATCGGTCAGGTCGTTGACACCGACGATCTCGATGTCCGCGCCCTGCTCCAGGAGCGCGCGGAAGTAGTTACGACCAATGCGGCCGAATCCGTTGATGCCTACGCGGATCGTCACGAACCGATCTCCTCGTTGGTACGCCGGGTCATTGATTCCGGCGAGCTGTATGGGATGTCCCCGACCGACTCCGACCCTACCTCCATTGCGAGACGTACGTGACATTGACAGGGGCGGCCCGCCCCTACTACCGGGGGGACGGGCCGCTTGTTCGCTCAGGGTGTACAGAAAGTGATCAGTCGCGCAGGGCACGCAGGGCCGCGCGGACCACCTTGGCCCGGTCCGTCGTGCTTTGCACGTGCTCCAGGCCGTAGCCCAGCAACACAGTGTTACGAGTGGTGACCGCCGCGGAGGAGTGGAACAGCTCCTGGGAGCGGGCCCAGTCGGTGCGGTTCGCGGGGCTTCCCGGGGGCGGTCCGGGGACGGCCCAGGGACCGAGCGAGGCCTCGAAGCCCTCGAGGGGTTCCCCAGTGCCTGCCGTGACGAGTCTCGTGTTGTCCACGAAGACGCCGCGGCCGCCGGTGCCCGGGTCGGTCACGTACGACAGGGACAGCTCGACCTTCTTGCCCGCGTAGCCGGACAGGTCCACGGCGACCGGCTTCCAGCCGTCGGAGGAGCCGGTGAAACGGTTCCAGGCGCCGGTGGTGCCGGTGGCCTTGCAGCCGGTGGCGTCCAGCGCGAGATAGCGCTTGAGGAAGGGGTGGCCGTTGATGTAGAAGCCGGCCTCGCACTCGGCGGGGACGGTGGTGGCGGTGTTGCCGTTGGCGTCCGGCAGCGTGGTCCAGTCGTCCTGGCCGGCCGTGTGCGCCTCGACGATGGCGTTGTCGTAGCCCTGCTCGGTGTCGAAGCTCGCCATGAACTGCAGGGTGGGCTTGTCGGCGGCGCTCACCGCGCTCAGGTCCAGGGTGCGGCTGAGCCGCATCCAGGCGTTGTCGCTGTGCTTGGCGGCGGCGAAGTACTGGCCCTCGTACGGCTGGAAGGGGGTGCGGATGCCTGGGTAGTCGCCGGCCGCGGCGCTGGTGAACTGCGGGAACTGCGCCGGGGGCAGCTCGTCGGAGATCACGGTGTACGCACCTGCCGCGTCCAGCGGGTTGCCGCTCGCGTCGCCGAGCCGGGCCTGGGTGCCGGCGAGCTTGCCGACGCCCTTGAAGTCCGGCGGGTTCTTCAGGGAGATACGGCTGCCGGCGCCGAGGTAGTACTGGGCGAAGTCGTCGGTCAGGGCCGGGCCGACCTGGCTGGCGCCGCCCTGGCGTTCACCGGTGGTGATCAGCTTGCCGCCCTCGTTGAGGTAGTCGCGCACGGCCAGCAGCGTGGTGCCGCCCGGGCGGTTGGCGCCGGTGTACCAGAGCACCTTCTCGAAGTGGCTCAGGATGCCCAGCGCGTGCGGCGGGCCCTGCTTGGCGACGTCCCAGACCGCGGCCTTGTGCTTGTTGTCGGCCAGGGCCTTGAGGTAGGTGGCGGTGTGCCGGGCCGGTGCGGTGCCGCCCTCTTCGGCGAGCACGAGGGTCTCGGCGGAGGGCCGTTGGGCGACGGTGTAGGTGAACGGCGTGCTGGAGGTGGGCTTGCCGTCCCTGGTGCGCCCGGTGAACCAGACCTCGACCTTGTCGCCCGGGTCCGCGCCCTCGACCAGACCGCGGTACTGGTCGAAGCGGATGTTGTCGTCGCCGCCGTAGGTCTCGCCGCCCTGCCAGGCCCACAGCTCCTCGGTGTGCCGGCGGCCGCCGTTGATGCGGTAGTTGAGTTCCTTGTCCCGTACGGACTTGCGCGCGGTGACCGCGACCTCCTGGTCCTCACCGTCGGCGTAGGAGGTGGCGAAGGTGTTGGGGGTGAAGTCCGGGGCGGTCATGCCGACCGAGGAGGAGGGCTGGTCGGGGTGCGCGGCGGTCTCGGCGACCGACAGTGCGAAGGGGATGTTCTTCTCGAACTCGGCCTGGATCAGCTTCTCGGAGTCGGGGAAGTTGAAGACGGACTGGCAATCGGCCGGATTCCAGGGGTCGTTGGGGTCCACGGCGGAGGCGGTCTGGCAGGTGGACATCTCCGGGGTGAACATCATCATCCCGTTGGCGTTGGCCGCGTGGCCGTCGGCCTCGCCGTTGGTGGTGTAGAGCTCGGAGGAGACCTGCGGGCGGTAGCCGGGTATCGCGGGCTTCTCCGGCGTACCGGCCAGGGAGCGGTACAGGACGTCGTCCGGGGTGGGGGTGGCCACCTGCCAGCCCACGCCGTACAGGATCAGTTCGGCGGCGGAGTGGTAGTTGATGCCGTAGGTGAAGCCGATGCGCTTTTGGAAGGCGTCCAGGGCCTGGGTCTCGGGCTCGGAGGCCGGGCCGGTGCCGCGGTAGGTCTCACTGGCCGGGTTGGGCGAGGAACCCTCGTTGTCGTAGCCCCACTTGTACGTGAAGTTGCGGTTGAGGTCGACGCCGTCGCCGGGGGTGATCTTCCCGTCGTTGTTGTTGTCGCGCAGGTTCTTGCGCCACAACCGGTTCTTGGGGTCCTGGAAGGTGTAGTCGTAGCCGTCCGGGTTGGCCGAGAGCAGGAACCACACCTCGGTGGTGTCCAGGATCTTGGTGATCCGCGGGTCCTTGCCGTACCCGTTCAGGAAGTGGTGCATCAGCCGCCGGGTCATCTCCGGGGTGATCCACTCACGGGCGTGCTGGTTGGACATGAACAGCACGGCCGGCTTGGAGCCGTCCTCGGTCCTGTCGGCGCCCTTGGTCATCTTCAGGGCCGTGATGTCGTGGCCCTTGACGGACTTGCCGATGGAGACGGCCTTGGCCAGGCCCCGGCTGGAGCGCGCGGTGTCGATGATCTCTTTCAGCAGGCCGTTGCCGCCCGTGTACGGGCGGAAGACCCGGTCCCCCTCGGCCGCCAGCTTGCGCCGGGTCTCCTCGGAGAAGGGCTTGCGGGTCAGCTCGACGCCCTTGCCGCGCAGCTCGCCCGCCTGCCGGTCGGAGAGGTACAGCTCGACCTTCGCGGTGCCCTTCGCGGGCACGTTCGCGGTCAGCTCATGGCCGTCGGCGCCCGCCTTGAGCAGCAGCGGCACCTGGTCCTTGGTGACCGAGGCCGTCCATGTCGTGATCGTCGCACCGTCGGCTTTCGGGCCGCCGTCGGCCTGCGCCGCCGCGGCGGGCACCGCAGCCACTCCCCCGAGCAGCAACGAAGCCGCCGCGAGTAAGGATCTCGCCCTGCGTCTCATGAGCCCCCCTTGCTGTTGTCTGCCACGTATCCGGGCAGACGCCAGACTCGTCACGCTGCATGATCATGTCAATACCGTATGTGGCGGGAAAGCAAGTGCCCCCGGCATCCATCAGCGGATGATGCCGGGGGCCTGCTTCTCTGCGGGGGCGGGGCGGCGGGTCAGCCCACCATGCCCTCGGCCATCTCCTCGGTGAGGTTGGACTCCGTGCCGGGGATGCCGAGGTCCTGGGCGCGCTTGTCGGCCATGGCCAGCAGGCGGCGGATCCGGCCCGCGACGGCGTCCTTGGTCAGCGGCGGGTCGGCCAGGGCGCCCAGCTCCTCCAGGGAGGCCTGCTTGTGCTCCATGCGCAGCCGGCCGGCCGCGGCGAGGTGCTCGGGCACCTCCTCGCCCAGGATCTCCAGGGCCCGCTGGACCCGCGCGCCCGCGGCGACCGCGGCCCGCGCCGAGCGGCGCAGATTGGCGTCGTCGAAGTTGGCCAGGCGGTTGGCCGTGGCCCGCACCTCGCGGCGCATCCGGCGCTCCTCCCAGGCCAGCACCGACTCATGGGCGCCCAGGCGGGTCAGCAGCGCGCCGATGGCGTCACCGTCACGGACGACAACGCGGTCCACCCCGCGCACCTCGCGGGCCTTGGCGCCGATGCCCAGCCGGCGGGCCGCGCCGACCAGGGCCAGGGCCGCCTCCGGGCCGGGGCAGGTGACCTCCAGGGAGGAGGAGCGGCCGGGCTCGGTGAGCGAGCCGTGGGCGAGGAAGGCGCCGCGCCAGGCGGCCTCGGCGTCGCAGGTGGCCCCCGAGACCACCTGCGGGGGCAGGCCTCGGATGGGGCGGCCGCGGCCGTCGACCAGGCCGGTCTGCCGCGCGAGCTGGTCACCGCCGGCCACGACGCGCACGACATAGCGGCTGCCGCGCCGCAGGCCGCCGGGGGCCATCACCACCAGGTCCGAGGAGTGGCCGAAGATCTCCAGAATGTCCTTGCGCAGCCTGCGGGCCGCGATGCCCGTGTCCAGCTCCGCCTCGATCACGATGCGCCCGCTGACCAGGTGCAACCCGCCCGCGAACCGCAGGATCGACGAGACCTCCGACTTCCGGCAGCAGGTCCGGGTGACGGGGAGCCGGGAGATTTCGTCCTTCACCGCTGCCGTCATCGCCATGGGCCGATCCTTCCATGCATCCGAAAAATACGGTCGTACGCGGCGGCCAGCAGCTCCGGGTCGTGCTTGGGAGCACCGTCGGGGGCCGCGACTGCCGCCAGCTCGACCTCGCTGCCCACCAGCTGCTTGGCGGCGAGCTTGAGGCTGTCGGTGTCGGGCACGGCGGCCTGGTCGGCCAGCACCACGTCGAAGGCGAGTTTAGGGGCGTGTCGGGCCAAAACCTCCAAATGACGCTGCGGTGAGAAGCCATCGGTTTCGCCGGGCTGGGGTGCGAGGTTGAGCGAGAGGACCTTGCGGGCCTTGGTCTCCTCCAGGGCCTCGCGCAGCTCGGGCACCAGCAGGTGCGGGATGACCGAGGAGAACCAGGAGCCGGGGCCGAGCACCACCCAGTCGGCGTCACGCACGGCCGTCACCACCTCGGGGACGGCCGGCGGGTCCCGGGGGACGACGTGCACGGACTGCACCTCGCCGCGGGTCAGGGCGACCGTGGCCTGGCCGCGGACCGTGGAGATCTCCTCGGGGCGTCCCTTGTGGTGGCCCCTGACCAGGGCCTGGAGCTCCAGCGGGACGGCCGACATGGGCAGCACCCGGCCGTGTGCGCCCAGCAGCTTGCCGACCAGGTCCAGGGCCTGGACGTGGTCGCCGAGCTGCTCCCACAGGGCGACGATCAGCAGATTGCCCACCGCGTGGTCGTGCAGCTCGCCGCCGGTCTTGAAGCGGTGCTGGATGACGCGGGCCCAGGTCTGGCCCCAGTCGTCGTCCCCGCACAGCGCCGCCAGGGCCTTGCGCAGGTCCCCCGGCGGCAGTACGCCCATCTCGTCGCGCAGGCGGCCGCTGGAGCCGCCGTCGTCGGCGACGGTGACCACGGCGGTCAGGTCGCCGGTGATACGGCGCAGCGCGGCGAGCGAGGCCGACAGGCCCATGCCGCCGCCGAGCGCGACCACCTTGGGGGTCGCGCCCTTGTTCGTACGGCCGCTGGGTACCAGTTTGCGCACCCGTCGCAGCCGGAGCGTACGGCCTGTCACTCGCGCCCCATGTCGCGGTGCACGACGACCGTTTCGACTCCCTCGGAGACCAGGCGGCGGGCGAGCTTCTCGGACATGGCCACCGAGCGGTGCTTGCCGCCCGTGCAGCCCACCGCGATGGTCACATAGCGCTTGCCCTCGCGGCGGTAGCCCTCGGCGACGATGCGCAGCAGCTCCGCGTAGCCGTCCAGGAACTCCTTGGCGCCGGGCTGGCTGAAGACGTAGCCGGAGACCTCGTCGTTCAGGCCGGTGTACGGGCGCAGCTCGGGGACCCAGTGCGGGTTGGGGATGAAGCGGCAGTCGATGACCATGTCGGCGTCGACCGGCAGGCCGTACTTGAAGCCGAAGGACATCACCGTCGCGCGCAGCTCGGGCACCTCCTCGCCGGCGAACTGGGCGTCCATCTTGGCGCGCAGCTCGTGGACGTTGAGGCTGGAGGTGTCGATGACCAGGTCGGCGTCGCCGCGCAGCTCGCGCAGCAGGTCGCGCTCGGCCGCGATGCCGTCCACGATGCGGCCGTCGCCCTGGAGGGGGTGCGGGCGGCGCACCGACTCGAAGCGGCGGACCAGGGCGTCGTCGGAGGACTCCAGAAAAACGATGCGGCGCTTGACCTTGGCGGCCTCCAGGGCGGCCAGGGACGCCTTGAGGTTGTCGAAGAAGCGGCGGCCGCGGACGTCCACGACGACGGCGATCTTGGCGACATTGCCCTGGGAGCGGGCGCCCAGCTCGACCATCGGCGGGATCAGCTCCGGCGGGATGTTGTCCACCACGAACCAGCCGAGGTCCTCCAGGCACTTGGCGGCCGTGCTGCGGCCCGCCCCGGACATGCCGGAGATGATCACCAGCTCGGGGATCGCGGCGCTCTCGCCCTGGTCGGACTCGCGCATCTGGCCCGTACTCACCTGTGCACCGTCTTCTCTCTCGGTCTGCTGCTCAGTGCTGTTCATCATGTGGCCCCCGTTCTGCTGGCGACGCGGCCGGGTCGGCCGGTCATCCCTGTCCATCGTCCATGATCTCGCCCGTGGCGGTGTTCACCGCCGGGGCGGCCGGGGCCGCGGCCGCCAGGGCCGCCGCGACCGTCTCGGCGGTCTTGCGGCCCACGCCCGGCACCTGGCAGATCTCCTCGACCGTCGCGGCCCGCAGCTTCTTCAACGAACCGAAGTGCTTCAGGAGTGCCTGACGGCGGCTCTCGCCCAGTCCCTGGACGGCGTCCAGCGGGCTGGAGCGCAGCCGCTTGCCGCGCTTGTTGCGCTGGTAGGTGATGGCGAAGCGGTGGGCTTCGTCACGCACCCGCTGCAGGAGGAAGAGTCCCTCGCTGGAGCGGGGCAGCACGACGGGGTCGTCGTCATCGGGCAGCCAGACCTCTTCCAGGCGCTTGGCCAGGCCGCAGACGGCGACGTCGTCGATGCCCAGCTCCTGAAGGGCCCGCCGGGCGGCGGCCACCTGGGGCCGGCCGCCGTCGACGACCACGAGCTGGGGCGGGTAGGCGAAGCGCCTGGGCCTGCCGTCCTCGTCTGTGGGGCCGACCGGCTCGGCGGGGACCTCGCCCTGCGGGGCCTGCTGCCCGTTGGGGGTTTCCTCGGCCCACTCCCCCGACTTCTCCTTCTCCTGGAGGTAGCGCCTGAAGCGGCGCGAGACGACCTCGTGCATGGAGCGGACGTCGTCCTGCCCCTGGAAGGTCTTGATCTGGAAGCGGCGGTACTCGCTCTTGCGGGCCAGGCCGTCCTCGAAGACCACCATCGAGGCGACCACGTCGTCGCCCTGGAGGTGGGAGATGTCGAAGCACTCGATGCGCAGCGGGACGGAGTCCAGGCCCAGGGCCTCGGCGATCTCCTCCAGGGCCCGGGAGCGGGTGGTCAGGTCCGAGGCGCGCTTGGTCTTGTGCAGGGCCAGCGCCTGCTGGGCGTTGCGCTGGACCGTGGCCATCAGGTCCTTCTTGTCGCCGCGCTGCGGGATGCGCAGGGAGACGTTGGACCCGCGGCGGTCGGTGAGCCACTGCTGGATGGGTTCGAGGGGGTCGGGCAGGGCCGGGACGAGCACTTCCTTGGGGACGGCGTCGCCCTTCTCCTCGCCGTACAGCTGCTGGAGGGCGTGCTCGACCAGGCCGGCGGTGTCGACGTTCTCGACCTTGTCGGTGACCCAGCCGCGCTGGCCGCGCACCCGGCCGCCGCGGACATGGAAGATCTGCACGGCGGCCTCCAGCTCGTCCTCGGCCACCGCGATCAGGTCGGCGTCGGTGGCGTCGGCGAGCACCACGGCGCTCTTCTCCATCGCCCGCTTCAGGGCGCCTATGTCGTCGCGCAGCCGGGCCGCCTTCTCGTACTCCATCTCCTCGGCGGCCTCCTGCATGGCCTTTTCCAGGCGGCGGAGGTACGCGCCGGTGCGCCCGGCCATGAAGTCGCAGAATTCCTCGGCCAGTTCGCGGTGCTCCTCCGCCGAGACGCGGCCGACGCAGGGGGCCGAGCACTTGCCGATATAGCCGAGCAGGCAGGGGCGGCCGGTGCGGGTGGCGTTCTTGAACACCCCGGCGGAGCAGGTGCGTACGGGAAAGACGCGCAGCATCAGGTCGACGGTCTCGCGGATGGCCCAGGCGTGGCCGTACGGGCCGAAATAGCGCACGCCCTTCTTCTTGGCGCCGCGCATCACCTGGACGCGGGGGAATTCCTCGCCGAGGGTCACCGCCAGATACGGATAGCTCTTGTCGTCGCGGTACTTGACGTTGAACCGCGGGTCGAACTCCTTGATCCAGGTGTATTCGAGCTGGAGGGCCTCGACCTCGGTGCTGACGACCGTCCACTCCACCGAGGCGGCGGTGGTGACCATCGTGCGCGTCCGCGGATGGAGACCGGCCAGGTCCTGGAAGTAGTTGGCCAGGCGCTGGCGCAGGCTCTTGGCCTTGCCGACGTAGATGACCCGTCGGTGCTCGTCACGGAATTTGTAGACCCCCGGCGAGTCGGGGATCTCTCCCGGCTTGGGTCGGTAGCTGCTGGGGTCTGCCATGACCACCACCCTACTGACCACCAGTGACAATCAGCGGATCGATGGCGAACAGCGCGAGGGCGGCCGGGGGGCCGGGCGGTGACGGTTCGGGACCGGGTGCGCGTACGGGCAGGGCGGCGGCGGGACCTCACTCGGCGGGCGGGGCGGGCGGGGCAGCGAGCGCCAGGCCGCCCGGTGGCCTCGGCGGCGGGATGACCTTCTGGAAGAACTGGATGATCGGGCCGATGGCCAGGGCGTACAGGAGGGTGCCGACGCCGATCGTGCCGCCCAGCAGGAAGCCGGCGGCCAGCACGACGACCTCGATGCCGGTGCGCACCAGGCGGGTGGTGCGCCCGGTGCGCCGGCACAGGCCCGTCATCAGCCCGTCGCGCGGGCCGGGGCCGAAGCGCGCGGAGATGTAGAGGGCGGTGGCCAGGCCGTTGAGCACGATGCCGGCGGCCAGCAGCGGGATGCGTACGCCCAGGGAGCTGACCGGGGGCAGCAGACGCAGCGTGGCGTCGATGCACAGGCCGACGAGCACGACGTTGGACAGGGTGCCCAGGCCCGGGCGCTCGCGCAGCGGGATCCACAGCAGCAGGACGGCGACCGAGGCGAGGATCACGACCGTGCCGATGGAGAGCCCGGTGTGCCGGGAGATGCCCTGGTGGAAGACGTCCCAGGAGTTCAGGCCGAGGCCTGCCCGCAGTTGGAGGGCGACGCTGGCGCCGAAGAGCGCGAGCCCGGCGTAGAGGTGGACGAGACGGCGGGCGAGGATCATCGTGGGCGGTCTCCCGGGGGCTGGGGTCCGAACTCCGGTGGCTCATTGTCCCCTTGGGCCCGCGCCCGCTAGCGATCCGGACCGGCGCCGACAAGGATGAATGTCGGCCACCGGGCGGCGGCACGCGGGGACGGTGCCATGACGGCTCGTCAGAGGCCCGCCGACGCGGCGGGCGGGAGATATCAACAAGATCCGCATGCCCGGCATTTCGGGCTGACCGCCTCAAGAGGCCCCCATAGGCGATCTCTCTTTTGTCGCGGAAGGCACCTGCCTTCAGGGGCGCGGCGGAGAAAGTCTGGCCCTGCCGGGCCTCTAGGGGGGCCGGACACGGGACGGCCGGATGGGGGTCGGCGTGACATCTCGGCACCACCCACCAACAGCTGCCACATCCTCCTCACGCGAAACAGCCCGTGAGTGGATCACGGAATTCCTGGCCAAGCCGCACGAATGCATCGGCCGGAGCGGCGCGGTGTGCCCCTTCGTCGAGCCGTCGATGAAGGCGGGCACGCTCGAAATCCGGCAGTGGGACACCGCTCCGGATATCGATGTGGACGCCATGGTGACCACCGTGCGGCGGATGGCGCAGACGTTCGGCCGTATCCCGTGGGCGGGACGCAACCGCACACTGCGGGCCCTGGTGGTGGTCCTGCCCTCGCTCGGCCCCGACCGCTTCGGCGTACTGGACCGGGCGCACGCCGTGATGAAGACGGAGCTGGCCTGGCAGGGCCTGATGCTGGGCCAGTTCCACGCCGCGTGCCAGGAACGGGCCGCCCGCAACAGCGAATTCTTGGTGTCCCGCTCCCCCGTTCCCCTGCTGGCGCTGCGCCATATGGCCTTTCACGACGTGATGTTCCTGCATTCCGATCCGCAGTGGTTCGCCGCGTATCGGGAGCGGTACGGAAAGCGCTATCTCAACGGCTCCGTACCCGATCCGCTGTTCGCGAAGATCTTCGCGCAGGCGCAGCGGACCTGGGGAGAGCAAGCGGCAGCGGGCCCGAACGAAGAGAACGAAGGAGAGAAAGGGGACAAGTGAGCAGCACACCACCGGATCTGACACCCCCGGACCTCGGGGTCGGCAGCGACGTCGGGCGCGCCGCCACCACGGCGGTCACCGGCGGCGAGCCGCTCCTCGAATTCGAGGGCCGCAGCACCCCGTACATCGACTACCAGAGCATCGACGTCCTGCTGTCCCTCCAGCACCCGCGCTCCGACGCCCCTTCGGAGCTGACCTTCTACATCCTCGGGCAGGTCAAGGAGCTGCTGTTCAAGCTCGTGTACGAGGAAATGGTGCGGATCCGGGGGCTGTTGGACCAGGACCGCATCCCGGACGCGGTGTGGGCGCTGCGCCGCTCCCGGCGCGTGGTGGACCTGCTGGTCGGCTCCTGGGACGTGCTGGGCACGCTCGCGCCCACCGAGTTCAACGCCTTCCGCGACCACTTGGGACAGGCCTCGGGCTTCCAGTCGTACATGTACCGCATGGTGGAGTACGTGCTGGGCAACAAGGTGGCGGAGCTGGCCCGCCCGCACCGGCACGTGCCGCGGGTCAACGAGGCGGTGCAGGAGGCGCTGCGCTCCCCCAGCGTGTACGACGCGGCCGTGGCGCTGCTGGCCCGGCGCGGCGCGGACATCCCGGCCGGCTGTCTGCGGCGGGACTTCACGCGCCCGTACGAACCGGACGCGCACGTCGAGCGGGCCTGGGCCGAGGTCTACCGCGCCGGCGACCCCACCGACGAGGCCTTTTTGCTGGCCGAGGCGCTGATGGACGTGGCCGAGGCGATGTGCCGCTGGCGGGCGGTCCATCTGCTGACCGTCGAGCGGGTCATCGGGTTCAAGCCCGGCACCGGCGGTACGCAGGGGGTGGCGTGGCTGCGCCGGATCAGCGAGCACCGGTTCTTCCCTGAACTGTGGAGCGCGAGGGGGCTGTTGTGACGGTGACGGACCGCGGTACGGCCGGGCCGGAGGAGGCGCGGCGCAGGGACGCCGAAGACCCCCTCGCCGCGTTCGTGGACCGCTTCCACCCGGTGCCCGAGGGCGCGCTGTTCCTCAACGGCAGCTCGTTGGGCCGGCTGCCGGCGAACACCGCGGGGCTGCTGGAGGAGGTCGTGCGCGGCCAGTGGGGCGACCGGCTCGCCCAGGCCCGTACGCAGTGGCTGGACCTGCCGCAGCGGATGGGCGACCGGATGGCCGAGGTGGTGCTGGGTGCCGGGCCCGGCGAGGTGGTCGTCAGCGACTGCACCAGCGTCAATCTCTACAAGCTGGCGGTGGCGGCGCTGCGGGCGCGGCCGGGGCGGCGCACGGTCGTGATGGACGACGACAACTTCCCCACCGACCGCTATGTGATGGCCGGTGTCGCGGCGGACAGCGGCGGCGCGCTGCGCACCCTGCACACCGATGTGGACCTGGGCCTGGACATGGAGGCGCTGCGCTCCGCGCTGGACGACAGCGTCGCGGTGGTGTGTCTCTCGCTCGTCTCCCCGCGCTCCGGGGCGCTGCTGGACATGGCGGCGGTCAACGAGGCGGTGCACGCCGCGGGCGCGCTGATGCTGTGGGACCTCAGCCACGCGGTGGGCGCCGTCCCTCTCGAACTTTCCGCCACCGGGGCCGACTTCGCGGTCGGCTCGACGTACAAGCACATGCTGGCGGGCCCCGGCTCGCCCGCCCTGCTCTATGTACGCCGCGAGCTGCAGGACCGCACCACCCAGCCCGTGCAGGGCTGGTACGGGCACCGTGAGCAGCTGTCCATGCTGCCCGCCTACGACCCGGACCCGACGATACGCCGCTTCCTGACGGGCAGCCCGCCGGTGCTGTCGATCATCGCGGCCGGGGCCGGGCTCGATCTGCTGGCCGAGGCGGGCATGGACCGGGTACGGGCCAAGAGCGTGGCGCTGACCGGCTACTTCCAGCGGCTGGCCGCGGCCGAACTGGTGCCGCGCGGCTTCCGGCTGGCGGGCCCGCCCGACCCCGCGGGGCGGGGGGCGCATCTGACGTACGAGCACCGTGACGCGAGGGAGCTGGTCCCGCTGTTCGCCCAGGCACAGGTCTTCGTCGACTATTCGATCCCGGACCGGGTGCGCATCTCGCCGGTGCCGCTGTCCACCCGCTTCGCCGACTGCCACGAGGCGGTGCGGCGGATGTGCCGGGTGCTGGACGGTCGGGGCGGCGCGCCCGCGGGGCGGGACCGGTGAGCGCGCCGGGCGGGGCGGGCCGCCGGCAGCGGGTGCTGGTCACCGGGGCGTCCCGGCCCAGCGGTATCGGCGCCGCGGTGGCGGCCGCGCTCGCGGCGCGCGGCGCGGTGGTCGCGGTGCACTGCCGTACGGACACCAAGGCGGGCCGGGAGGTGGCCGAAAGGCTGCCCGGCGAGGGGCACATGACGGTCACCGGCGACCTGGCGGACCCGGGGACGGTCGCCCGGGTGGTGGGCGAGGCGGCCGAGGGGCTCGGCGGTCTGGACGTGCTGGTCAACAACTCCGGCATCTACCTGGAACACCCCATCGCCACCACTTCCTACGCGCAGTGGCAGCAGATGTGGCGCCGCCATCTGGACGTCAATCTGCTCGCCGCCGCCAACGCCTCCTGGTGCTTCGTGGACCATCTGCTGCACCGGCCCGAGGGCGCGGCGGGCGGCCGGATCGTCATGATCGGTTCGCGTGGCGGCTATCGCGGGGAGCCCGATGTGCCCGCCTACGGGGCGAGCAAGGCAGCTGTGCACGCGCTGGCCCAGTCGCTGGCGGTCTCGCTCGGCCCGCACCGTATCGCCGTCGCCGCGCTGGCGGTCGGCTTCACCCGCACCGATCTGACGGCCGAGCTGCTGGACGACCCCGAGGCCTCGCAGGCGGTGCTCGCCCAGCACCCGCTGGGCCGGGTCGCCGAGCCGTCCGAGATCGCCTCGGCGGTGGCCTGGTTCACCTCGCCGGAGGCGGAGTGGGCCACCGGCGCCGTGCTGCATCTGAACGGGGGGTCCTATCTGCACTGAGCCGCCGCGTGCCGGTGCGCCCGGCCCTGGCCGGGGGCCGGGCGCACCGGCGGCGGCTCAGCGGCGGCGCAGGCGGCGGACGGCCACCGTGCCCGACAGGCCGAGCGCCACGACGGCCGCGGCGCCCGCCACTGCGGAGGCGGCGCTCACCGGAGTGTTCTCCTGCGCCGGGGCGGCGGCCGCCACGGGCTGCTGGAGCGGCGGGTGGCCCTCGTCGGGGGCGGCGGCCCCCGGCCCGTATCCGCCCGCGGCGCCCCGCTTGTCGTACGCGGAGCCGGGCAGCTTGTCGCCGTAGGCCCGCTCGACGCGCTTCTGGTACGCGCCGACCGTGGTGCCTGCCGTGCCGATCGCGCGCTCGGCGTCCGCGTCCAGCGGCTGGATGCGCCCGCCGCGCTGCACGTACCAGGCGTCGATCTGCGGTTCGTGGAAGACGGTGCCGCCGCCCGACGTCGCCGCCTGCCGGGCGTAGCGGCTCTCGTCGTCGCCGGTGGCGATGTTGACGACCTTCCAGGCGCCGCCCTTGCGCACGGTCCACACCGAGGCCTTCTGGCCGTCGGCGGAGACCGCCTTGCTGGCGAGGTACTCCAGCCGGGAGACGGTGGCCCCGGACCTGCCCCGTACGAAGTCGGGCGACAGGACGTAGACGGGCACCGCGGCGCCCTCGATGCGCGGCTGCGCCTTGGCGGCGGCGACGGCGCCGTCGCGGGCGAAGAAGCGCGCGAGGGTCGACAGGGTGGCGGGGGCGGCGGCCGCGTCGTGGGCGGCGGCCACGCTCGCCCGCTCGGGGGCCGGCGGCGGCGCGGGGACCTGGGCGGCCTGGGCCGCCTGGGGGGCGAGGCCGACCAGGGCGGCGGCCAGCACTCCCGTGGCGACGGCGGGCACAGCGCTCGGCTTCGTCATGGCCTCAGGCTCCGATCCGGTAGAGGGAGTGGGTCCAGGAGAAGGAGTCGCCGTTGACGTAGTAGTCGAAGTCACCCCAGTTGTAGCGGCTGTTGGAGCCCCACGGGTCGCCCCAGTAGACCCAGTTCTTGGCGGTGTCCACGCCGTAGATGACGTGCATGTGGCCGCCGCCGGAGGACCACTGGATGCGGGTCTCGATGGGCCGCTTGGCGTTGATCTCGGTCTGTACGGTGCTGTAGCGCAGCCAGCCGTTGACGTAGGAGCCGCGGTTGATGCCCATCCAGCTGAAGGCGGTCTGGACGTTACCGAGGGTGGCCTGGTTGTTGGGGCAGGCGGAGCCCTGCTGGCGGTTGAAGGCGGCGTTGCAGAACTGGTTCTGGCTGTAGTTCTTGCCGAACCAGGTGGCGATGGTGTTCCCGGACGCGGCCCAGCACCAGTTCGACTTCTCCTGGGCCTGCATCGTGATGTTGAGCCGGTTCGGTGCGAGCGCGGTGTCGGGGGCGGCCGTCGCGGTGGCGGCGGGCAGGCCCGTCAGTGCCGCGGCCGTCAGCGCAGCGGCCGACAGCCGTCTGCGGCGCGAACGGCGCGCGTGTGGTGCTTCGGTCATGGCGTTCCTCCCAGACGAGGGGGTGTGGGGGACGGAGAGGAGCGCATCCGGATGCTGGTGAGGAGCATCGGGTGTTGTCGAGGGCAGGTCAACACGCTTCAATGCGGGATGACATGGGGGTGTGGACGGCAGGTCCCGGGTGTGAACGCCCCGTGCCCGGCGTACTGCGCACAACAGGCAGGGGTGGCACGCGGTGTGAAGCCCGGTTGTGAATGTTCACCGCGCGCGCCGGAGGGTGGAGGCAATGACACGGAGCACTCCCGAGACGACTGGGACCAGAGGTACGAGAGAGATGGCCGAGGAGGGGCCGGATGCCGGGAACGGACAGCCGGCCACCTCGGCCGAACTGACGCAGATCCTGCGCACCGGACCGTTCCATCTGGCGCTGCGCACCGCGCTGGCCGCCCGTGGCCTGGCCCTGCACCGGGTGCAGCACAAGCTCGCCCAGCGCGGCATCAAGGTCGGGGTGACCAGCCTGAGTTACTGGCAGCAGGGCGCCCGCCGCCCGCAGCGCCCCGAGTCCCTGCGGGCAGTGCGCGCCCTGGAGGACGTACTGGACCTGCCCGAGGGCTCGCTGCACCGGCTGCTGGTCCCCGAGGGCGGCACGGGCCCGGAGGCGGAGCGGCCCGCCGCCCGCTCCTACCGCTCGCTGGTGGACTCCTCCGACGCCCTGCAGCGGCTCCTCGCCGACCTGGAGGCCCCCTCCGACGGCGGGCTGCACACCGTCGGCCACCACGAGCGGGTCCGCATCGGGGCCGGCCGCGAGCTGCGCGGCCGCGAATCGCTCCAGGTCGTGCGCGCCCACCGGGACGGCGTGGACCGCTACATCGCCATCCACCGGGGCGACGCGGGCTGCGACCCGTCGCAGGTGGTGGTGCGGGCACTGGACAACTGCCGCCTGGGGCGGGTGCGCTGGGACGCGCGGGCCGCCGTGGTGGTCGCCGAGCTGCTCTTCGACGCCCGGCTGCGGGCCGGTGAGACCTATGTGCTCGGGTACGCCTTCGAGGACGGCAGCGGGGGCCCGAGCGCGGAGTACGTACGCGGCTTCAGCTTCGCCGGCGGCCAGTACGTCCTCCAGGTGCGCTTCGACGAGGCGGCGCTGCCGGTGCGCTGCCGCAGCTTCTCCCAGGTCTCGGCGGGCGCTCCGCAGAGCGGCCGGCAGGAGCTGACGCTCAGCGGGCACCACCGGGCGGTGCACCTGGTGGAACAGGGGGTGCGCCCGGGAATCCTGGGCATCGGGTGGGACTGGGGCTGACGCGAGGGCCCCGCGGCCCCGGACGCGAGGCGCCCGCCCCCGATGCGCCGCCTGCGGGCGCCGCCCGGAGAGGAACGTTTCTCCTCCGGCGGCGCCCGGCGGTTCAGGACGCCTGGGCGACCGGTACGCGCTCGTGCTGCTGTGCCTTGGCCTCGCTGGCGTACTGGTCGACGTACTCCTGCTCCGACAGCTTCAGGAGCGCGTACATGATCTCGTCCGTGACGGCCCGCAGCACCGCCCGGTGGTCCTCCAGCCCCTCGTACCGGGAGAAGTCCAGCGGCTCCCCGAAGCGGACCGTGATCGGCACCAGCCGGGGCAGCCGCCGCCCCGCGGGCTGGGCCTCGAACGTCCCGATCACGGCGCACGGGATGACCGGCGCGCCCGTGCGCAGCGCCATCGCCGCCACGCCCGTACGGCCCTTGTACATCCGGCCGTCGTGCGAACGCGTCCCCTCGGGGTAGATGCCCAGCAGTTCGCCGCCGCTCAGGACCCGCGTCCCGGCCTCGACCGCGGCCGCTCCCGCGCCCCGGCCCGAGCGGTCCACCGGGATGCCGCCCATGCCGTGGAAGAACGCGGCCGTCAGCCGCCCCTTGATGCCGCGCCCGGTGAAGTACTCCTTCTTGCACAGGAACGTGACCCGGCGCCTTAACAGCGCCGGCATCAGGAAGCTGTCGCAGAAGGACAGATGGTTCCCGGCGATGATCGCCGCGCCCTGTTCCGGAATGTGGCTCATCCCCTCGACCCGCGGATGGAACAGCCACCGGAACAGCGGCACCATCAACACGTTCTTGAACAGGTGATACAGCACGTCAGTGCGCCCTTTCTCCCCAGGTGATCCCCCGCGCGCAGGCACGCTAGTCACCGGCGGGAATCAAGGGGAGAGCGCCTATTGGGCCATGCCGGGGCCCTTCGGCGGGCCCCGGAACGCCGCTTCGCGGGCTCCGGGGGACGAACTTCGGCCGTATCCGGGCCGCCGCGAATCAGCCCGCGATGAGCTTGCCGCCCTGTGCCTTGACGGGCACCTCGGGCAGCGGAGCGGTGGCGGGCCCTTGCAGGACCTGGCCCGTCGTCACATCGAAGCGGCTGCCGTGGCAGGGGCAGTTGCCCTGCTGGCGCTCGACCTTGTCCAGGACGCAGCCCTGATGCGTGCACTTCGCGCCGAAGCACTTGAACTCGCCCTTGGCGGGCTGGGAGACGACCAGTCGCTGCTCGCGGTAGAGCTTGGCGCCGCCGACCGGCACCTCGGAGGCGGCCCCCAGCTCGACGGGTTCGGTGGGCGTGGCGGAGGCGTTGCTGCCGGAGTCACCGGAGGTGCAGGCGGCCGCTCCCAGCCCGGCGGCGCCCACGAGCGCGGCCCCTCGCAGCACGGTCCGGCGGGCGGGGGACTTGCTCATGTTCCTGCTCCCAAGATCAGCTGACGGCGTCGGTCCCCGACGATACCGGCACAGATCCGTCCGCTTCGGCGCGCCCCGGCCGGTGCCCCCTGCCGCGCAGCAGATCCTGCTCGATCTCCTCCAGGCTGCGGCCCTTGGTCTCCGGCAGCAGCTTTCGTACGAACACGAAGGCCAGGAAGGTCGTCACGGCGAAGAAGAGGAAGTTCACGCCCGCGCCCCAGGCGCTGAGCAGGGAGGGGAAGACCAGCGCCACGATCATGTTGAACAGCCAGTTGAAGATCACGCACAGGCCGACCGCGGCGGCGCGGATCCGCATCGGGAACAGCTCGGGCAGCATCACCCACTGCACCGGGCCCCAGGAGACGGCGAAGGAGGCGATGTAGAGCGCGATACCGAAGAGGGTGAGGGTGGAGAGCAGGGCCCCGTACCCGAGGTCGGAGAGGTTGACGACCGCCAGCAGGACCATGGCCGTGCACATGCCCAGCGCCCCGAAGAGCAGCAGCGGCTTGCGGCCCCTGCGGTCGATCAGGCGCATGGCGGGCAGCGTCATCAGCATGTTGAGCAGCCCTATGCCGACGTTGGCGAGGATGGCGCCGTTGGAGCCGAAGCCGATGTCGGTGAGCAGGGTCGGCGCGTAGTAAATGATCGTGTTGATGCCGACGAAGTTCTGGAAGAAGACCAGCAGCATGCCGACGACGAAGACGGGCTTCAGGCGCGGCGAGAGCAGGTGGCGCAGGGTCAGGGACTCGCTCTGCTCGCGCTCGGCGCGTTCGGTCCGCTCGATCTCGGCGAGTTCGTCCCCGGCGGCGGCCGCGTCGCCGCGCAGCCGGGTCAGCACCGTACGGGCCTCCTCGGCGCGGCCCTTGCCGACCAGCCAGCGCGGGCTCTCGGGCTGGGTGACGATGCCGATCGCCAGGATCGCGGCGGGCACCACACCCAGGCCGATCATCCAGCGCCAGGCCTCGGCGCCGGCGAGCAGGTAGTCGGTGACGTAGGCGAGGAAGATGCCGACGGTGACCAGGAGTTGCATCAGGGAGGTCAGCCCGCCGCGCAGGTGCTTGGGCGCCAGCTCGGTCAGATACAGCGGGACGACCACGGAGGCGATGCCGACCCCGACGCCGATGACGAAGCGGAAGGCGATCAGCGTCCAGGGGCCCAGCGCGAAGGAGGCGCCGAGGGTGCCCAGGATGAAGACGGCGGAGGCGGCGAGGATCAGTTTGCGCCGGCCCCAGGAGTCGCAGAGGCGGCCCGAGAGCCCGGCGCCGAGCATCGCGCCGACCAGGAGGCCGGAGACGACCATGCCCTCCAGGAGCGGGGTGAGGGCGATGTCCTTCTTGATGAAGAGCATGGCGCCGGAGATGACGCCGGTGTCATAGCCCCACAGGATGCCGCCGAGGGCGCCGAAGACCCAGATCAGAGCGTTCTTGGTGCGGGAGGGCCGGGTCATCGGCCGGTCCGCTGCGGCGCGATGTGGATCTTTCGTCCGGTGCCGGCGCGGAAGCGGGTGACGGCCTCGTCGAAGGCGTCGAGCGGGAGGACGTCGCTGACCAGCGCGTCAAGGTCCAGCCCCGCTGCGAGCACGTCGACGGCGGGCTGGAAGCTGTTGTGGACGGCCATCGAGCCGATGATGTCGATCTCGCTGTTGTAGACGCGGTACGGGGAGAACGTGGCCGTGCGGGCCGGGTCGGCGACGCCGAACTGGAGGAACGTACCGCCCTTGCGGACCCGGCCCAGGCCGTCCTCGATGGCGGGGACGGCGCCGGTGGCGTCGATGACGACCTCGAAGCCGGGGGCGCGGCCCAGCTTGTCGGCGTGGCCGACCGCGGCGTCCAGGCCGAAGGACTCGGCGAAGGCGAGGCGGTCCTCGTTGAGGTCCACCACCGATACGGAGGCGGCGCCCGCGGTGCGTACGAGCGCGGCCATCATCAGGCCCATCGTTCCCGCGCCGTAGATCAGGTAGTGCTCGCCGGGGCGGCGCGGCAGGCGGCTCAGGCCGTGCACGGCGCAGGACAGCGGCTCGATCAGGCCGGCCGCGGCCTCGGAGAGGGTGTCGGGCAGCAGGTGGCAGCAGCGGGCGGGGACGGCGACCCGTTCGGCGAAGCCGCCGTCCTGGGTGACGCCGACGGCGCGGTAGTCCTCGCACAGGTTGCCGCGGCCGATGCGGCAGTAATGGCAGGCGCCGCAGGGCATGTTGGGGTTCACCGCGACGCGGTCGCCCACCGCCAGGCCGCTGACGCCCATGCCCAGCTCGGCGATCTCGCCGGTCAGCTCGTGGCCGGGGATCACCGGGTAGGTCACCGGCGGCAGTTCGCCGCCGAGGATGTGCATGTCGGTGCCGCACAGTCCGCACGAGGTGACGCGGACGACGACCTCCCCGGGCTCGGGCCTGGGGTCGGGGGCTTCCACCAGGGCGGTCTTGCCGGGGCTGCCCGCCCGGGCCGGTTCGGTGACCACGACAGCGCGCATCGGCGGCTCCTCACGTCTTTGTGCGGCTTGGTGCGGCAGGTCTTCGTGCCGTTGGGTGTCGGGAAGATAGCCCGCCCGTAAACGTTTGCGCAAGCGTTTACGTCTACGCTGTGATGAGCTGTGATGGACTGAGCACCTGCGACAACGGCGGTTTCGGGGAGGACGAGGCGGATGACAACGATGGTCGACGTGGCCAAGCGGGCGGGGGTCTCCGTGGCCACGGTCTCGCATGTGCTCAACGAGACCCGGCCGGTACGCCCCGACACCCGCAAGGCCGTCCTGGACGCCATCGACGAGCTGGGCTACACCCACAACACCCTGGCCCGCTCGCTGGTCACCTCCCGTACCCGCTCCATCGGGCTCGCGGTCTCCGCCATCAGCAACCCGTACTTCACCGAGATCCTGCAGGGCGTGGAGTCCAGCGCCCTGGAAGCGGGCTACAGCCTGCTGATCGCCGATCCGCACGA
Organism: Streptomyces sp. UF-297; assembly: GCF_058245575.1. Classification (NCBI taxonomy): domain Bacteria; kingdom Bacillati; phylum Actinomycetota; class Actinomycetes; order Kitasatosporales; family Streptomycetaceae; genus Streptomyces; species Streptomyces sp. UF-297. The sequence continues at coordinate 27,505 of NZ_JBSIBZ010000093.1, forward strand.
CGACCCGGAGCACGAGCGCAAGGTGGTCCAACTGCTGCACGAGCGGCGGGTGGACGGCATGATCGTCGCGCCGTCCGCACAGCCGGCGGGGATGGTGGAGTACCTGACGCGGCGCGCGGTGCCGGCCGTCTTCCTGGACCGCCTCGTCGGTGACGCGCACGACCAGGTGTGCGCCGAGAACGCCGGGCCGGTGCGCCAACTGGTGGAACACCTGGCCGACTTGGGGCACACCCGGATCGGCCTAGTGGCCGGGCTCCCCGGGCTGAGCACCACCACCGAGCGGGTGCGGGGCTACCGAGAGGGACTGCGGGCCCGCTCGCTGCCGTTCGCGCCGGAGCTGCTGGCGGGCGGCAACTCCGAGGCGGAGGGGGCGGCCGAGGCCACCCGCCATCTGCTCGCCGCGCCCGAGCCGCCCACCGCGCTGATCACCGCCAACAACGCCATGACGATCGGTACCCTGCGCGCGCTGCGCGCGATGGGACTCACGGTGCCCCGCGACATCGCGCTGGCCTGCTTCGACGACTTCTCCTGGGCCGATCTCTTCGAGCCCCGGCTGAGCGCGATCGCCCAGCCCAGCCGGGAGATAGGTGCGGCGGCGGTCCGGCTGCTGCTGGACCGGCTGGCCGAGCCGGAGCGGGCGCCGCGGACGCTGCGGCTGCCCTGCGCCTTCGTGCACCGGACCTCGTGCGGGTGCGCGGAGCCGGGGCGTACCCAGGACCCCACCGAAGCCCCCATCGCGGGCCCCCTTACGGAAAGGAAGCGCACCACGTGATCGTCGTCGCCGGCGAGGCCCTGATCGACCTCGTGCCCAGACCTCAGGGCCCCTCCCCGGCAGGGGAGTTGCCCGCCCTGCTGCCACGGCGCGGCGGCGGCCCGTACAACACCGCGCTCGCGCTGGCCCGGCTCGGCTCGCCGACCGCCTTCTGCTCACGGATCTCCACGGACACCTTCGGCCACTCGCTGCTCGACGGGCTGCGGACGGCGGGCGTGGACACCTCGCTGGTGCAGCGCGGCGCCGAGCCGACCACCCTGGCGCTCGCGGACATCAGCCCGGACGGCTCGGCGGGGTACGGCTTCTACGTCGAGGGCACCGCCGACCGCCTGTTCACCCTGCCGCCGGCGCTGCCCGAGGGAGTGCGCGCCCTGTCGCTGGGCACCTGCTCGCTGGTGCTGGAGCCGGGCGCGAGCGCGTACGAGGCGCTGCTGCGGCGGGAGGCGGAGCGCGGGGTGTTCACCGCGCTGGACCCCAACGTACGGGCCGGGCTGATCGCCGACCCCGACGCCTACCGCACCCGCTTCCGGGGCTGGCTGCCGCATGTCGCGCTGCTGAAGCTGTCGGAGGAGGACGCGCGGTGGCTGGCCGGTACGGACACCGCCGACGGCGTGGCGGCGGCGGCCAAGGAGTGGCTGACGGCTGGTCCGGCGGCCGTGGTGCTCACCCGGGGCGGCGACGGGCTGACCGTACTGACGCCGGGCGGCGGGGAGTTGACGGTACCGGGCGCGCCGGTGGCGGTCGTCGACACGATCGGCGCGGGCGACACGGTCAACGCCGCGCTGCTGCACCGTCTGGACGCCCACGACGCCCTGTCCCCCGCCGCACTCACCGCGCTGGGCCGGGACGACTGGCGCGACATCCTCGGCTTCGCGGCCCGCGCCGCCGCCGTCACCTGCTCGCGGGCGGGCGCGGAGCCTCCGTACGCGGCGGAGCTGGGCCTGTAGGGCGTTGCCCTTACGGGCGGGGCGGGATCAGCCCCGTCTCCCAGGCCCAGGCGGCGATCGCCACACGGTCGCGGACCTTCAACTTGCCCTGGATGTTGGCGATATGGGTCTTGGCCGTGCCCGCCGAGATGAACAGTTCGGCGCCGATCTCGGCGTTGGTGAAGCCGCGGGCGACCAGGCGGACGATGTCGCGCTCGCGGTCGGTGAGCGCGGCGGGCGCCTCCTCGGCGAGGGACCCGGGCTGCTGCGGCGCGGCGAGCTGCCGCAGCAGCCGTACGGTGATCTGGGGGCTGATCAACGCGTCTCCGGCCATCGCCGCCCGTACCCCCTCGATCAGCAGGGCCGGTCCCGAGCGCTTGAGCAGGAAGCCGCAGGCGCCGTTGCGCAGCGCCGTGTGCACATAGTCGTCCAGGTCGAAGGCGGTGACGACCACGACCCGGGCGGGCGCCGCGGCCTCGGGACCGGTCAGCAGGCGGGTGAGTTCCAGGCCGTCCAGGCGCGGCATGCGGATGTCGGCCAGCACCACGTCGGGCCTGAGGTGCCGGGCGAGTTCGAGCGCGGTGGCGCCGTCGGCGGCCTCGCCGACGACCGTCATGTCCGGCTGCGAGTCCAGGATGAGGCGGAAGCCGCTGCGGATGTCGTCCTGGTCGTCGGCCAGGAGGATACGGGTGGGGGCGCTGCCGGTCATGGGGTCTGCTCCAGGAGTGGGGCGGTCGCGGCCGTCCGGCCGTCCGTCCCCCGGCCACCGCCGCCCGGCGCCACGGCGACCAGCGGACCGCCATGCCCAGCAGCGCCAGCAACGCGGCCGACTCGGCGAACTTCAGCCACGGACGCAGCTCCGTGGTGGGCGGGAAGGCGCAGGCCGCCGCCAGCGAGAGGGCCGCGATCAGCGCGAGCGGGCGGGCCAGGCGGCAGCGTGAGCGCGGCAGGCACAGCAGCGCCCACAGCAGCAGCCCTGCGGCCGCGATGGCCGGGGCGATGCCCGGAGCGCTCGCGCCGTCGCCGATGCCCACGGCCGCGATCGCCGCCGCGCACAGCAGCGCGACCGCTCCGGCCACCGCCCGGTCGCGGCGGGCCGCGCCCCTCCCCGCCCGTTGTCCACCGTTCATCGTCTCCCCCTCGCCCTGCTGACAGACCTGCGCGCCGCCTTCGATGACGTCCACGGCAGACCAGCGGCCCCGACCGCGGCACCGTCCGTTCCCCGGGCGGTCCGGTGGGCCGCGCACGCCGCCGCGCTCACGCTTGTGCCCTCGGGGCTGTGGCGGTGCGCGATCGCGCTCGGTGTGCCCTCCGGCTTCGCCCCCGGCTACCCGCTGCATGCGAGCAACTTCCCCGGCTGGACCTCGTTCTACCTGTTCGCGCTGAGCCTGGCGGCGGAGGGGCTGGGGCTGCTGACGCTGGGGCTCATCAGCGGCTGGGGCGAGCGGGTGCCGCGCTGGGTGCCCTGGCTGGGCGGGCGGAACATCCCCGTGTTCGCCGCGGTGATACCGGCCGGGCTCGGCGCGGTGGCGGTCATCTGCATCACCTTCCCGGCCGCGTTCGGCGGGTGGAGCGCGCAGTTGGCGGACCCCGATTCCCCTTCGGGCGCCGCGGCCGTGGTGATGACGGTGTGTTACGCGCCCCTGCTGGCCTGGGGGCCGCTGCTGGCCGTGGTCACGGTGGCGTACTGGCTGCGGCGGCGGGGCACGCACCGCGGCTGAGCCGCCCGTACGGGGGGGCGGCGGGTGCGGACAGACCGACGGCCCGTGGTGGAGAACCTGGATTCTCCACCACGGGCCGTCGTCATGACCCGGGCCGGCGCAGTGACCCGGGCCAAGCCCTGGTTACTTCGCCGAACCGCCCTTGGCCCGCGCCGACTTCGCCTTCGCCGTCGGCGCCGTCTTCTTCGCCGTCGGCGCCGTCTTCTTCGCCGCGGCCGTCTTCTTGGCGGCTGCCGTCCCGGCCGGGGCGGCCGTCCGCGCGGAGACCGTCTTCTTGGCCGTGGCGCTGCGCGCCGCGACGGTCTTCTTCGCCGCCGTCTTCTTGGCGGCGGAGGGCCCGGACGCCGCAGCCGCCTTCTTGGCCGTCTTCTTGGCCGCGGCCTTGGTGGTCTTCTTCGCCGCGCGGCCGCTCGCCGGCAGGCCCGCGTCGCTCACCCGGTCGCCCAGGATGTCGCGCAGGAACTTGCCGGTGTGGCTGGCCGGGACCGCCGCGACCTGCTCGGGCGTGCCCTCGGCGATGACCAGACCGCCGCCGCTGCCGCCCTCCGGGCCCATGTCCACGACCCAGTCGGCGGTCTTGATGACATCGAGGTTGTGCTCGATGACGATCACGGAGTTGCCCTTGTCGACCAGGCCGGAGAGCACCTTGATCAGCTTGCTGATGTCCTCGAAGTGCAGACCGGTGGTCGGCTCGTCCAGGACGTAGACCGTACGGCCCGTGGAGCGCTTCTGCAGCTCGGAGGCGAGCTTGACGCGCTGGGCCTCGCCGCCCGACAGCGTCGGCGCGGGCTGGCCGAGACGGACGTAGCCCAGGCCGACCTCGTTGAGCGTCTTGAGGTGGCGGGCGATGGTGGGCACCGCCTCGAAGAAGCCGTGCGCCTCCTCGATGGGCATGTCCAGCACCTCGGCGATGGACTTGCCCTTGTAGTGGACCTCCAGCGTCTCGCGGTTGTAGCGCGCGCCGTGGCAGACCTCGCACGGCACGTACACATCCGGCAGGAAGTTCATCTCGATCTTGATGGTGCCGTCGCCGGAGCAGTTCTCGCAGCGGCCGCCCTTGACGTTGAAGGAGAAGCGGCCGGGCAGATAGCCGCGGACCTTGGCCTCCATCGTCTCCGCGAACAGCTTGCGGATGTTGTCGAAGACACCGGTGTACGTGGCCGGGTTGGAGCGCGGGGTGCGGCCGATGGGCGACTGGTCGACATGCACGACCTTGTCGACGAGGTCGTCGCCGACCACCCGGGTGTGCCGCCCCGGCACCGACTTGGCGCCGTTGAGCTCGCGCGCCAGGTGGGTGTAGAGGATGTCGTTGACCAGCGTCGACTTGCCGGATCCGGAGACGCCGGTGACGGCCGTGAGGACGCCGAGGGGGAAGGAGACGTCGATGTCGCGGAGGTTGTTCTCCTTCGCGCCGTGGACCGTCAACTGCCGCTTGGGGTCGGCGGGCCGGCGGATGTCCGGCGTCGGGATGGACTTCTTGCCCACCAGGTACTGGCCGGTCATCGAGTCCTTGTTGGCCAGCAGCTGCTTCAACGGGCCGCTGTGCACGACCTTGCCGCCGTGCTCGCCGGCACCCGGGCCGATGTCCACGACCCAGTCGGCGACCTTGATGGTGTCCTCGTCGTGCTCGACGACGATCAGGGTGTTGCCCATGTCGCGCAGCCGCACCAGCGTCTCGATGAGGCGGTGGTTGTCGCGCTGGTGCAGGCCGATGGAGGGCTCGTCCAGGACGTAGAGGACGCCGACCAGGCCGGAGCCGATCTGGGTGGCCAGGCGGATGCGCTGGGCCTCGCCGCCGGAGAGGGTGCCGGCCGCGCGGTTGAGCGAGAGGTAGTCCAGGCCGACGTCGACCAGGAACTTCAGCCGCTCGTTGACCTCCTTCAGGACCCGCTCGGCGATCTTCTTGTCGCGGGCGTTGAGCCGCATCTCGCCCAGGAAGTCGGCGCAGTCGCTGATCGACATGGCCGAGACCTCGGCGATGGAACGGCCCTCGACGGTGACGGCGAGCACGATGGGCTTGAGGCGGGTGCCCTCACAGGTGGGGCAGGGGACCTCGCGCATATAGCCCTCGAAGCGCTCCCGGCCCGAGTCGCTCTCCGCCTCGCTGTGCCGCCGCTTGACGAACGGCACGGCGCCTTCGAAGGCCGTGGTGTAGGAGCGCTCGCGGCCGTAGCGGTTGCGGTAGCGCACATCGATCTGCGTCTTGTGGCCGTTGAGCAGGGCCTTCTTGGCGCGCTGCGGCAGACCGGCCCACGGCATGTCCGTACGGAATCCCAGGGCGTCGGCGAGCGCGCCGACCAGGCGGCCGAAGTACTCCTTGGTGTGGCCGTGGGACCAGGGGTGGATGGCGCCCTCGTCCAGCGACTTGTCCTCGTCGGGGACGATCAGGTCCGGGTCGACCTCCATGCGCGTACCGATGCCGGTGCAGTCGGGGCAGGCGCCGAAGGGCGAGTTGAAGGAGAAGGAGCGCGGCTCCAGCTCCTCGAAGGAGAGGTCGTCGTAGGGGCAGTACAGGTGCTCCGAGTACATCCGCTCGCGCTGCGGGTCGTCCTCGTCCAGGTCGACGAAGTCGAGGATGACCATGCCGCCGGACAGGCCCAGGGCCGTCTCCACGGAGTCGGTCAGGCGGCGCTTGGCGCCGTCCTTGACCGTGAGGCGGTCGATGACCACCTCGATGGTGTGCTTCTCCTGCTTCTTCAGCTTGGGCGGCTCGGCGAGCTGGACGGTCTGCCCGTCCACCCGCGCGCGGCTGTAGCCCTTGGTCTGCAGGTCGGCGAAGAGGTCGACGAACTCGCCCTTGCGTTCGCGCACCAGCGGCGAGAGCACCTGGAAGCGGCTGCCCTCGGGAAGCTCCAGCACCTTGTCGACGATGGCCTGCGGCGACTGCCGGGCGATGGGCCTGCGGCACTCGGGGCAGTGCGGCTTGCCGATGCGGGCGAACAGCAGCCGGAGGTAGTCGTAGACCTCGGTGATCGTGCCGACCGTCGAGCGCGGGTTGCGCGAGGTCGACTTCTGGTCGATGGAGACCGCGGGGGACAGGCCCTCGATGAAGTCCACATCGGGCTTGTCCATCTGCCCGAGGAACTGCCGGGCGTAGGAGGAGAGCGACTCGACGTAGCGCCGCTGCCCCTCGGCGAAGATCGTGTCGAAGGCGAGCGAGGACTTGCCCGAACCGGAGAGGCCCGTGAAGACGATGAGGGAGTCGCGGGGGAGGTCGAGCGAGACGTTCTTCAGGTTGTGCTCGCGAGCGCCACGCACGATGAGACGGTCGGCCACGCCGGTCGGCACCTTTCTTGAGAGGGGCGGGATGCGAGGCACCCCCGCCCCAGGGTATGGGGGGCGCCGCAACGATGTCTTTCTGATGCCGTTCACGAGCTTATAGCACGCGCATTCGATTTACGGCAGCGGCAAGCCCCATTCACCCAAACGTGTGGCGCGGCCGTCAGCTTCCCTGCGGCAGCGCCCGCTCCAGCGCATCGAAGGCCCCGCGCAGCCGCTCCCGCTGCTCAACGGCGACATCCTCGACCCGGTCACCGGCCAGCTGCCGGGCCACCGCGTCGGCGTACACCGCACGGCAGGCGGCGACGATCAGCGCGGCGGCGAACCGGTGGCGGTACGCCGCGCCTCCTTCGCCCCCGGCCCCTGCCCCCTCGCCCGCCGCCTCAGCGAACAGACCGGCCAGCACGCCCTCCAGCTCCTCGACCGCCTCGTGCCCCCGGGCCCGCAGCGCCGGCGACTCCCGCACGACCTGCCAGAAACGGCCGTACCCCTCCCCCACGCCCCCCAGCGGGTGCCGCCGCTCCACCATGCCCAGCAGCAGCCGGCGCAGCGCGGCCAGCGGCGGCTCGCCCTCGGCGCGCTCGCGCACGGCGGTGACGATCAGCTCGCGGGCCTCCGGGATCCGGTCCAGGAAGAGGTCCTCCTTGCGTGGGAAGTAGTTGAAGACCGTCATCGTGGAGACCTCGGCGGCCCGCGCGACCTCGGCGACGGTGACGTCCTCGAAGCCGCGCTGGAGAAACAGCCGGGTGGCCTCGCCGGAGATGCGCTGCCGGGTCTGCATCTTCTTGCGCTGGCGCAGCGTGAGGCCGTCGCCCGCCCCCGCGCCCTTCCTGTCTTCGCTCATGACCAATATTTTAGCTGCAACATTTTTTTAGTGACTATAGTGAACGGCATGAGCGCGAACACGGACATGGGCATACGCACGGACAGAGCAGCGGACACGGACTACGACGTGGTGGTGGCGGGCGGCGGCCCGGTGGGCCTGACGCTGGCCTGCGAACTCACGCTGGGCGGCGCCTCGGTACTCGTACTGGAGCGGCTGACCGAGGTGGACACGACGATCAAGGCGGGGGCCGTCAACACCCCCACCGCCGAGGCCTTCTACCGGCGCGGCCTGCTGCCGCAGCTGGCGGAGTCGCAGCGGCGCGGGTTGGAACGGTTCGCCTCCTTCCTCGCGCAGCGGGAGGCCGCGGCCGCCCCCACGGTGCGGCAGCCGCCGAAGTTCGCCGGGCACTTCGCGGGGATCATGCTGCGCGGCGACCTGCTGGACGCCGACGACCCCGACTTCCACCGCGCGGGCCCCGCCGGTGACGTCGGCCTCGTACCGCAGGCGGACCTGGAGCACATCCTCGCCCTGTGGGCCGGTGAACTCGGTGTCGAGGTGCGCCGGGGCGCGGAGCTGACGGGCTTCGAGGCGGAGCGGGACGCGGTGACGGTGCACACCCAGGACACCTCCCTGCGCGCCTCCTGGCTGGTGGGCTGCGACGGCGGCCGCAGTACGGTGCGCCGCCTGGGCGGCTTCGACTTCCCCGGCACGGGCCCGGAGATCACCGGCCATCAGGCGCTGGTGGAGATGGAGGGCGCCGAGCTGCTGGGCGCCGGCTGGAACTCCACGCCGACCGGCATCTACGCCCACGGGCCGATGCCCGGACGCATCCTCACCGTGGAGTTCGACGGACCGCCCGCCGACCGCCGGGCGCCCGTCACCGCCGAGGACCTCCAGCGCAGCCTGCGCCACGTCTCCGGCGTGGACGTCACGGTCACCAAGGTGCACACCGCCACCCGCTTCACCGACAACGCGCGCCAGGCGTCGGACTACCGCCGCGGGCGCGTCCTGCTGGCCGGCGACGCCGCCCATGTGCACTCGCCCTTCGGCGGCCAGGGCCTCAACCTCGGGATCGGCGACGCGATGAACCTCGGCTGGAAGCTCGCCGCGACCGTACGCGGCCGGGCGCCCGAGGGGCTGCTGGACACCTACACCGCCGAGCGGCACCCCATCGGCGCCTGGGTGCTTCAGTGGACGCGGGCCCAAGTGGCACTGATGCGGCCGGAGTCGCACGCGCGGGCGCTGCGCTCGGTGGTCGGCGAGCTGGCGGGGACCATGGCCGGCACGACGTACTTCGCCAAGAAGATCTCCGGCGTCCGGCAGCACTACGACCTCCCCGGCGGCCACCCGCTGACCGGCCGCAGCGCCCCCGACCTCGAACTCGCCGACGGCACCCGGCTCGCCGGCCACCTCCACGACGGGACCGCGCTGCTGCTCGACCTCGCCGACGACGCCGAACTGCGCAAGCGCGCTGCCGGTTACGACGGCCGGGTGCGCGTTGTGACGGCGGCCTGTCCCGGGCGGCCGGAGCTGACCGGCGTGCTGGTCCGCCCGGACGGCATCGTGGCCTGGGCCGCCGACTCCCCCGACCCGTACGGCACTTCGGGCACGGACGGCGAAAGCACCGGCGGGACCGGCGCACTCGCCGCGCTGGAGGATGCCCTGCGCCTGTGGTTCGGCAGCCCTGGAGGATCGGCCGATTGATGTGCTTGCGCTCGGTGAGCCGGAACCGGTGAGCGGCTTCGGGCTAGGGCGTACGGCGCCCGGCGGCGAGTTCCAGGCGTTCGGGCACGGTGACGGACACGGGGGCTTTCCTGCGCTCCCCGTTGCCGGTGCGGTCGCAGAAGCAAGGGGCTCCGCGATGCCCGCAATCCGGTCAGAGCAGGCAGTATCCCCCGGTCCGTCGCCTGAGTCGGCCCATCCAGCGCGCTGCCGCGATGAGTTCATTGCCGAAGCGAACGCCTCGGCAGCGCGCGGTGCGGGCGAGTGCGCGGGCGCCGGGAGCGTACGGGCCGGGCCGGCCGGGCCAGTTGGCGCGGCACCGGAAGACCGCGGTGCGGGGGCAGGGGCGCGCCGATTCGGCCAGGGAGTCGTCCTGATTGGTGCGGGCCGGGTCCCGAAGTCGCCCCGGCGGCGCTAGTTTCGGACCATGACCGACAACGCGTATGACTTCGCGCACGACGCGGCAGCCGTCCGCGAAGCCACCGACCGCCTGCTCGTCGCGGTCGGCAAGCTGGACGACGACGCCATCGGCGAGCCCTCCCTCCTCCCCGACTGGACCCGCGGCCACATCCTGGCCCACCTCGCGCGCAATGCCGACGCGCTGGTCAACCTGCTCACCTGGGCACGCACCGGCGTCCCCGCCGCCATGTACGAGAGCGCCGCCTCCCGCGACGCCGACATCGAACGGGACGCGGACCGCTCGCTGGCCGCACACCTGGACGACCTGCGCGCCAGCGCGGCCCGCTTCAACGAGGCGGCCGACGCGCTGCCGCCCGAGCGCTGGTCGTACGAGGTGGAGATGCGCAACGGCGTGATCGAACGGGCCGCCCGGCTGCCCTTCCGGCGGCTGGCCGAATTGGAACTGCACCACATCGACCTGGGCGTGGGCTACGGCGTCGACCAGCTCCCGGCCTTCTTCGTCGACACCGACCTGGAGTTCATGGCGACGGTGAAGCTCGCGGGGCGCGACCAGGTGCCCCCGCTGGAGCTGCGGACGCACGACGGACGGAGCTGGCGCACGGGCCGCACCAGCGCCGGAGAGGGCACGCCGCTGGTGGTGACCGGCTCCCCCGCCGCCCTCGTCGGCTGGCTGACCGGCCGCACCAAGGGCGCGGGCCTGGACACGCAAGGTGCCGCCCTTCCCCCGCTGCCGCCGCTGTGAGGCGCCCGGTCAGGGTGGCTCCACGGCAGTGCCTCTAGGGTGGGTTCATGACCTACACCGGAGCAGTGAAGGTCGGCGGCCCGGCCGATGTGCACGAGCTGACCGACGTGATGATCTCGAAGGTCGCCGTCGGCCCGACGGACAACAACGCCTATCTGCTGCGCTGCCGGGCGACCGACGAGCAGTTGCTGATCGACGCCGCCGCCGAGCCGCACACCCTGCTGAACCTGATCGGTGACGGCGGCGTCGCGTCCGTCGTCACCACGCATCAGCACGGCGACCACTGGGGCGCGCTGCGTGAGGTCGTGGATGCCACCGGGGCCCGTACGTACGCGGGCCGTTACGACGCCGAGGGCATTCCCGTACCCACGGACGTGCTGGTCGAGGACGGTGACACCATCACCGTCGGTCAGGTCCGGCTCACCGCCCGCCACCTGGTCGGCCACACCCCGGGCAGCATCGCGCTGGTCTACGACGACCCGCACGGCCACCCCCATCTGTTCACCGGCGACTGCCTCTTCCCGGGCGGCGTCGGCAACACCTGGGGCGACGCGGAGAGCTTTGCCAGCCTCATCGACGGCGTGCAGACCAAGCTCTTCGACCGGCTGCCGGACGAGACCTGGGTCTACCCCGGCCACGGCGCGGACACCACGCTCGGTGCGCAGCGCCCGCACCTGGCGGAGTGGCGCGAGCGCGGCTGGTAGCCCGCACCTACCGACGGCGCGGCGCCGCGACAGACCGGAGGAACCGGCTGTCG
>NZ_JBSIBZ010000094.1:0-37397 GCF_058245575.1 Streptomyces sp. UF-297
CCGCGGCCGAGGCCGCCGCGCAGTCCAGCGCCAACGCCGGTGTCGCCAAGGCCGAGGCGGCCCACGCCCGGCGCGCGGCGGCCACCGCCCGCGCGGAGGCCAACCGTGCGACGAGCGCGGCCGGCAGCGCGGTGTCCCTGTCGGGCCAGGCGGCCGCTGCCGCCCGTGCGACCCACAAGGCCGCCAACGACGCGGCCGCCCACGCGGACGCCGCGGCCAAGGCCGCCGACAAGGCCGCGGCCGAGGCGGGCAAGGCCCAGGACGCGGCCAACAAGGCCAAGACGCACGCCACCGCGGCACTGAACGCCGCCAAGACGGCGGACGACGCGACCAAGCAGGCCGACTCGGTCTTCAAGGTCGCCCGCGAGGCCGAGAAGAAGATGCTGGAGGAGGACCTCACCGCGTCCCTCGAGCAGGCGCGCGGTGCCAAGAACCTCGAGGACGACATGAAGTCGGTCGTCTCCAAGGAGCAGACGCAGGCGTCCCAGACGGACAAGGAGACCAAGCAGCTGCTCTCCGAGGCCGGCGAGAAGCTGGGCAAGGACGACCAGAGCGCCGTGAAGACGGCCCGCCAGGCGGCCGTCAACCTGCTGTCGAGCCAGGGCACCTGGACCCGCGCGGCGGCCGAGGACGCCCTGTCGGGCTCCGACGACGACGTGAAGGCCTGGATCAAGCAGGACCGGGTCGGCGCCGAGCACCAGGACGACCGCGAAAAGGCCGTCTTCTTCAGCCAGATCGGTACGCCCAAGACGGCCGAGGCCGCCGAGGCCGCGCTCGCCAAGGGCCCCGCCGAGGTACAGGCGTTCTTGACCAAGGGCGCCTTCGAGGGGCAGAAGGAGGAGTACCGCTTCCAGATCCTGAAGATCATCAATGACGCGGACAAGGCCGTGAAGGAGGCCGCGACCAAGGCGCTCAACGACGGCTCCACCCAGGCGCTGCACTCCTTCCTGACCGAGGGCTACGCCAAGGCGCGCGCCGAGGACGACCGCTTCCAGGCGCTGCGGCAGCTGGAACAGGGCGGCCCGACCATGAAGGCCGCCGCGCAGGTCGCCCTTGAGGGCACCGACACCATGCGCCGCGTCTTCGTCGAGCGCGCCCAGTACCGCGCCGCCCAGGCGGACCAGGACGCCGCGGCCCACGCCGCAGCGGTCCAGGCCCAGATCAGCATCGCGGCCAAGGCCACGGCCACGGCGTACGGGAACGCCGAGACCGCCTCCGAGGCCGCGGCCCACGCCCAGGGCAAGGCCGACGAGGCCAAGGGCCACGCCAAGAAGGCCAAGGCCAAGGCGGATGAGGCCCAGGGCCATGCCGCCCGCGCGAACGAGTTCGCCAACCAGGCCGACAAGTCGGCCGCCGACGCGGCCGCCTCCGCCAAGAAGGCCAAGGCCGCGGCCTCCAAGGCTCAGGTCGCCGCCCGCCAGGCCAACTACTCGGCCACCCAGGCCACCCGCTCCGCGCAGCAGGCGGTGGCCTCCGCGGCCAGCGCCCAGACGTCGGCAAGCCGTGCCAGGGCGGCCGCCGTCCAGGCCGGCAAGGACGCGGCCGCCGCGCGCGCGGCGGCCAGCGAGGCCAGGCAGATCGCCCAGGAGAAGCGCGTGGCCGAGCAGCGTGCGGCCGCGGAGGCCGCGCGCAAGAAGGCCGAGGAGGCCGCGAAGCAGAAGCAGCGGCCCGAGAACGACGCCAAGAACGACAAGGTCGAGCTGCCCGACAGCAACAATGACAAGGGCAATTCCGGCGGCGGCTGCCCGGCAGGCAAAGAGGGCTGGTGCAAGGGCGCCAATTTCCTGAGTGAGGTCAGCACCTGGACCGGCTGGGGCGCGGCGGCCGCGAACCTGATTCCGGCCCCGGGCGTCGCGCAGGGCGTCAGCGCCTTCCTGGGCGGCGTGTCCCTTATCACGGGCGTCGGCAGCAGCATCTTCACCGGCGTCGCCTACGGATTCACCAGCGGCGAATTCTGGCAGTCCGCGGTCGGTACCACCGTTGGCTTCGTGGGTGGTAAATTCAAGGACGCGGTCTCGAAGGGTGCCGGACTGGTGAAGTCGGGGGCCACGAAGGCCAAGGAGTTCTTCGGTGACGCCGCCGGATCGATCTATTCGGGCGTCACTGGCTTGTTTGGTTAACTGACATCTGCGAATAGCTTAACTGTGGGGCCTGTTCGCAGGCCCCACAGTGGTAAGAGAGAGCATGCATGTTGAACGCCCCTCATATACCTGAAAGCGCCTGGTGGGTCATAGCCGTTGTCACGACGGCACTCTTCTTCGCCGTTTGGATGCCCATGCTTCCAACGCCTAAGTCCAGGTACCAAACTGCCCTGATTCCGGTCCTTGGAATGGTTTTCCTGCCTGCGCTCGGAGCGCTGCGGAACCACGATTCCGTAATGCTGATCTCCACCTATTCCACGGTGATCCTCGCGTTGACTCTCGGTGTCGTAGGGCGCCGGGAGGACATGCGCATAGCGGTGAAGCAGGGCGAGGACCCGCTGGGTACGTCAGCCGCCAAGGCGGCCCCGGCGAACAAGAGGCTGACGGTGCAGCTGTCCACGGCATTCGTCGTGGCGTTCCTCCTGTGGGCCTGGCTGAACTGGGGCTGAAGTGATGAGACGAACCCTGCCCCTCGCCTTCCTCGCCGCCGCCGTTGTCCTGACGGGATGCGGTACGCACGACAACGCGGCCCCGACAGGCCCGCCGACCACCACCGCGACCCCGCTCCAGCCGGAATCGGAACTGGCCGCGCGCTACCGCAAGTCCGGCGGCGACACCGACGTCCAGGGCATCCGTCAGGAGAAGAACCAAAAAGGCGTCCCCGCCCTGACCGTCTGGACCCGCAAGAAGTCCGGCTACGACGATTTCGACGCCTTCGCCACCAAGTTGACGTCCTTCCTGTCCCGAGAAGGCGCCGCCTTCCCCCGGGGCTACCTCCTCAACGTCTACGGCCCGGACGGCACCCGCCTGCACACCTACGACACCACCCCCGAGCACAACCCGTGATGCGCCGCCGTGCCCCCGGTCGGATCAGACCTTCTTGACCACGCTGGACTTGAGCTGCATGGACCCCAAACCGTCGACCTTGCAGTCGATGTCGTGGCCGTCCACGCCGTCCACGAGGCGGATGTTGCGCACCTTGGTGCCCGCCTTGATCCCGGTCGGGCTGCCCTTGACCTTCAGGCTCTTGACGACCGTCACGGTGTCACCGTCGGCGAGCACATTGCCGACCGCATCCTTGACGGCCCTCTCCTCGATGCCGCCGCCGGATTCGGTGGCGGCACCGGCCGACCACTCGTGCCCGCATTCCGGGCAGACCAGCAGCGCGCCCATCTCGTAGGCGTAAGCGCCGGAGCATTCGGGGCAAGGGGGAAGTTTCTCTGTCACCGCAGAAGTGTATTTCCGCCCGGCGGCCTTCCCGGCGGGTCACCGCTCCCAGTACTTCGCCACCGCCTGCGCGTACGCCACCCGGTGGTCGAGCCCGTCCCCCCGGACCCGGAGCCGCCCGCGGGCGGACTCGGTCAGGGCCGCCCGGCCGAAGAACTCACCCGGCCGCTTCCAGGCTGTCCGCAGCACGGCCCTGGTGGAGCCGGCGGGGAAGTCGGAGACCACCAGGGCGACCAAGTACAGCAGGGCGAACGGCAGCAGCGCCAGAAACAGGAGCAGCGACGGCACCGTCCCCTCCCGCCCGCGCAGCACCGTCCCGTCGGGCAGGTGGATCTCGTACGCGGGCCGCCACCTCTTCTTCCGCGGCGGCAGGCGCAGTTCGGCCAGCGGCTCGTACTCCGGGGTGAGCACGACGAGGCGGCCGCCCGCCCGGACGACCACGGCGAGCGGCATGGCACCGGCCGGGTCGGCGGCGAGCGTGAAGCGCGGCTTGCACCCCTCGGGGAGGGGGCGGCCGACGGGGGCACCACGGCGGACGTGGACGGGGGCGGCCCCCCGGGGGCGCAGTTCGTAGCGCTTGGCGTCGGGGTGGCGGGTGAAGGAGAGCGTCATGCGGTGTCCCGTCTCGTCACATCGGTCAGGCCGCCGAAGACCACCGCAGCCACCCACCGTGCGCTCACCGTGCCCAGGTAACAAACAAGCCCCAGGTCGCTGACCCGGGGCTCAAACATGGAGCGGGTGACGGGAATCGAACCCGCGCTCTGAGCTTGGGAAGCTCATGTTCTACCATTAAACTACACCCGCGAAGACCGCTCGTTTGGAGGAGCGGTGCATCGTCGCACACTGTACCCCATGCCTGGCCTCCGGTGCATTTGACCGTGAGGCCTGTTCGTTGTGGGCGGGCGGGGCGGGGGTGGATGCGGGTGCGGGTGGCGGGAGTTGGGGCGTACGGTTGGTGACCGGAGTGCCGCCGGAGTGCCGCGTGCGGGTGCGCCCAGTTCATCCCCTAATGTGGCTTTTGGATGACCAAGCACTTGGGAGAGGGACTCTGATGGAGCGCACCGTCGTACGTTGTGCCGAAGGGCACGTGTTCAGCACCGCTTCGTTCCCGATGCAGACCACTGACCGGCTCGGACCCGGCCGCCTGCTGCGCTGCCCGCGCTGCGCGCGGCTGCGTCACTCGGTGCCGGTGGAGCTTCAGAAGCGATAGCGGCAGAGACTGCGGTAGAGCGGAGTGTGAGGGTCCGGTCCTGATGGGGCCGGGCCCTCTTCGTGCGTCGACGGGGGGTTCGGGCGCGTATCCTCGTGGCGTGCTTCTCTCAGACAAGGACATTCGGACCGAGATCGACGCGGGCCGGGTCCGCATCGATCCCTACGACGAGTCGATGGTGCAGCCGTCGAGCATCGATGTGCGGCTGGACCGCTACTTCCGGGTGTTCGAGAACCACCGTTACCCCCACATCGACCCCGCGGTCGAGCAGGCGGACCTCACCCGTGAGGTCGTGCCGGAGGGGGACGAGGCGTTCATCCTGCATCCGGGCGAGTTCGTGCTGGCCTCGACGTACGAGGTCATCACGCTGCCCGACGACATCGCCTCGCGCCTGGAGGGCAAGAGCTCGCTGGGACGGCTGGGGCTGCTGACGCACTCCACGGCCGGCTTCATCGACCCGGGCTTCAGCGGGCATGTCACGCTGGAGCTGAGCAATGTGGCGACCCTGCCGATCAAGCTCTGGCCGGGCATGAAGATCGGGCAGTTGTGCATGTTCCGGCTGACCTCGCCGGCCGAGCACCCCTACGGCTCCGCGCAGTACGGCTCCCGCTACCAGGGGCAGCGCGGCCCGACGCCCTCGCGGTCGTTCATGAACTTCCATCGGACGCAGGTCTGAGAGATCCCAGAGAGAGCAAGAGTTACAACGTGAGTGACGTGCGCGAGAACCTGACGTACGAGCGCTTCGGCGGTGCGATCCGCGAGCTGGCGCAGACGATCGCCGATGACGGCTACGAGCCCGACATCGTGCTGTCCATCGCGCGCGGCGGGGTCTTCGTCGCGGGCGGCCTGGCGTACGCGCTGGACTGCAAGAACATCCACCTGGTGAACGTGGAGTTCTACACCGGCGTGGGGACCACCCTGGAGATGCCGGTGATGCTCGCGCCGGTGCCCAACGCGATCGACTTCTCCGACAAGAAGGTGCTGATCGCCGACGATGTCGCCGACACCGGCAAGACGCTGAAGCTGGTGCACGACTTCTGCCTGGGCACGGTCGCCGAGGTGCGCAGCGCGGTGATCTATGAGAAGTCGCACTCGCTGGTGAAGTGCGAGTACGTGTGGAAGCGCACCGACGAGTGGATCAACTTCCCGTGGAGCGTCGAGCCGCCCGTCGTGCGCCGGGACGGTCAAGTCCTGGACGCCTGAGGGCAGTAGAGCTGTAGCGCTGTAGAGCGGTACAGCAGGAGAGAAGGGCCGTCCGGTGTTTACCGGGCGGCCGATTCTTTTGGCCAATCCCGTTCCGGCTGTTCCGCAGGTGGCTACTTCCGAGTAGAAACCGGCGGAAACAGCAGACCGGAGGGGAGCCCCAATGGCGCGTGCGAGATCGCGGCGGCTGGTGACGGCCGTTGTGTCGGCGGCGGTGGTGGCGCTCGGCGGGATCGGCGGGATCGGTGCGCCAAGCGCCGCGGCCGCCCCCGCCGATGCGGCGGCCGGCGTGAGCAGCAAGCCGCTGTCGCCGGAACTGGAGAAGATACGGGCGGCGGAGGCCGTCAAGCTCTACGGGGACGCGGCCGAGCGGCCCATGGCCCAGCGCAAGACCTCGCTGATCTCGCTGGGCGACAGCGAGATCTCCGGCGAGGGCGTGGGCACGTACGAGCCGGGGACGGACGGGCCGGGCAACTGGTGCCACCGCTCGCCCGACGCGGCCATCCACCGCACGGGGATCGGCGCCGACGTCACGTACAACGTCGCCTGCTCGGGCGCGTACACCGGGAACATCAGGATCGGCGGCACCAAGCAGTACGCCGACGAGCTGGTGCAGAGCGACAGCCTGGCGATCAAGGCCCGCAACACCCGGCTGAAGATGGTGCTGCTGGTGGCCGGGGCCAACGACGACCTGCAGTTCGGGCCGGTGATCACGGACTGTGTGACGCGCTGGTTCCTGTTGCAGGGGGCCTGCGAGCCCAAGTACGCGCCGACCTGGCAGGCCCGGGTCGACTCCCTGGTGCCCAAGGTCGAGGCGACCGTGGCGGACCTGCGGACCGTGATGCGGGACGCGGGCTACGCGGACGGCGACTACCGGCTGGTGGTCATGGGCTACCCCAGCCCCATCGGCCCGGACATCGAGGACAACCCCGACTTCCCCGGGAAGCTGCCGGGCGGCTGCACCGGCTACACCTCCGACGCGGGCTGGGCGCGCAACTCCGCCGTGGCCTCCTTCGAGAAGGGCATGCGCCGGGCCGCGGCCAACTCCGGCGCCGTCTACCTGGACAACTCGCGGCTCTTCCACGGCCACGAGGTGTGCATGGACAACACCTGGGCGCGCGGGCTGTACGTGAACCTCTCCAACCCCTTCCCGCCGGACGCCAACTCCGTACGGCAGTCCTTCCACCCCAACGCGCGCGGCCACGGCGCCTTCGCCTCCTGCCTGACGCAGCTGTACGCGTCCGGCGCGCGCGAGGCCTCCTGCGCCGACCCGGCGAGCACCGGGCAGGCCACGCTGTACGCGGGCGCCTGGGACGACAAGTTCCGGCCGCTGCGCAACGCCGCCACCGGCACCTGTGTGGACGCCACGGCGGGCAGCAGCCGCAACGGCACCGCGGTCGGCGGCTGGGACTGCCACGGGCAGCGCAACCAGGGCTGGTGGCAGGACCCCCAGCGGGGCTCGGTGCATGTGGAGCTGACGCAGGACCGGTGTCTGGACGTGCCGGGCGCGAAGTACGAGCCGGGCACCGGGCTGGTGCTGTGGAACTGCTCGGGCGCGGTCAACCAGCGGTTCGTCAGGGACGGCGCGGCCCTCAAGCCGGCCGCCGCACCCGCGCTGTGCCTGACCCTGGGCTCGGCCAAGGACGCGGTGCGGCTGCAGAAGTGTGACGGGTCGGCGAGCCAGCGGTTCGTGTAAGCCAAAGGCCCCACTCCGTTTCGCGGAGTGGGGCCTTGCGCTGCGCCGGCGCTGAAACCGCGGGCCGGCGGGGGCTGGTCGCGCAGTTCCCCGCGCCCCTTATTGGGGCGCGGGGGCGCTCAGAGCGTGCCCAGCTTGACCAGCGCCAGGATCGCGACCAGCTGGATGGCCGAGGCGCCCAGTGCCTTGGGCCAGGGCAGGTCGTGCGACTTGCTCACCATGGAGGTGAACAGGAAGCCGGCGGCGAGCCAGGTGAGCCAGCCCAGGACCTGGACGACGGGGCTGTCGCCGCCCAGGAACATCGCGAACAGCAGCCGCGGGGTGTCCGAGATCGCCATGATCAGCATGGACAGGCCGATGGTCGGGGCCCAGGCCCCGTCGCCGCCGAGCTGGCGGGCCAGGGTGTGGGTGACCGCGCCCAGGATCAGCGAGCCGACGATGAACATCACGGCGGTGATCAGCACCCACGGGATGCTGTTGGAGAGCGTGGCGTTCAGCACATCCGCGCGGGCCTTGTCGAAGCCGAAGACCGCGAGCAGGCCGTAGACGAAGGTGACGATCAGGGCCGGGCCCCAGACCGCGTGGTCGCGCATCTGCCAGAAGGTGGCCGACGGGCGCAGCACGATGCCGGTCAGCAGGTCCTTCCAGGGCAGCCGGGGGCCCGCGGGCGGGGCCGTGGTCTGGCCCGCGCGGTAGGTGCCGCCGTCGGCGTACTGGCCGTTGTCGCCAGGAGGGCC
The DNA here is from genome assembly GCF_058245575.1 of Streptomyces sp. UF-297. Taxonomy (NCBI): domain Bacteria; kingdom Bacillati; phylum Actinomycetota; class Actinomycetes; order Kitasatosporales; family Streptomycetaceae; genus Streptomyces; species Streptomyces sp. UF-297. The sequence goes on from NZ_JBSIBZ010000094.1 coordinate 8,215, forward strand.
GGGCGGGACCGGGGGGCCGCCGTGGCCGCCCGGCCCGTTGCCGTAGGAGCCCTGCGGGCCGTAGTACGCGTCCGCCTCGCCGACGCTGAACTGCTGGGTGTGGCCCGGGTTGTCGTTGTCGGCGTACGGGGCGTACGACGGGGGCGGCGCCTGATAGCCGCCGTCACCGAAGTACTCGGGCTCGCCGTGCGCCGGGGCCTGCCCTGCGTACGGCTGCTGTTGCTGCTGCCACTGCCCGTGCGGAGGCGGGGGCTGCTGCCCGTACGGTCCCTGCTGTCCGTACGGCGCCTGCTGCCCCTGCTGCCCTTGTTGCGCGGACCGGGCATCCCGTCCGCGACCCATCCTGAATCCAGCCACGCAATCGAACGTACCTGGTCCCTGCGGCCTCGGTGCCGGGCCCGCCTCAACGGGCCCGGCTTTGCTGCCGAGCTGTGACATCCCCTAGGGGAGGCTGCGGGGGGATTTCTGGGGGAATTCGTGCCTGGCGGGGGTTTGGCCCGCGCCGGCGCCGCCGGGCGCGGAAAAGGCCCGCACGGGTGGTACGCGCGGGCGTCAGCCGACGGCGACGGAGCCGAACTGCGGGGCGCCCGCGGTCGAGACGCCCACGTCGGACGGGGACAGCGCGCGGGCGCCCGCCGCGCCGGTGCGGGTGCCGTCCGAGAGGAGGGAGACGAACGCCCCGTCGCCCGCGTTCTCGTAGATGGACCCGGTGCCCAGGTCCGCCTTCCCGTCGCCGTTCAGGTCGCCGAGGAGGGCCTCGCCGCCGAAGTGGTCGTCCTGCTCGTTCTCGCCGGGGACGCCGGGGGTGCCCTGGTGGACGTACTGGACGCCGCGCTCGAACTCGACGCCGGAGGGGGAGCCGCGCAGGACGGTGACCGATCCGGCGTTGGCCACGCCGTCCAGGTCCTCGCCCGCCGCGCCGATGGCCAGGTCCTGCCTGCCGTCGCCGTCGATGTCACCGAGGGCGATCTCGTAGCCGAACCTGTCGTCCGTCTCGGAGCTGCCCGGGATGGCGCCGGACTCCTGGGTGATGGCGGCGGGGCGGTGCGCGGGGCCTCCCGCGGAGCCGAAGAAGACGTTGACCCGGCCGCCCTTGGAGGAGCCGGGGACGGTGCCGTCCCAGGGCAGGCCGGAGACCAGGTCGCCGAAGCCGTCGCCGTCGATGTCGCCGACGGCGGAGCTGATGCCGGCCGGGAGACGCTTGACGGCGCTGCCGCCCACGGGGCCGTCGGGACCCCCGGGAAGGAAGTGATTGGCGTTGTAGTGGCGGCCGTTGTGGGGGGTGTCGCTGTAGCCGTTGACGATGAGGTCGGAGCGGCCGTCGCCGGTCATGTCGCCCGCGGTGAGGCCGGTGACGCCGTTGCTGCCGGTGCCCAGAACGGGTACGGGGACGGACGAACCGGCGCCTGGCGCACCGGACTTGGAGATGCCTTGCCGGGCGATGCGCACGGCCGAGGAGTCACTGCCGACGGCGAGGTCGGTCCTGCCGTCGCCGTCGAAGTCGCCCGCGGCCAGTGCCGCGCCGAAGCGGTCGTGCCCAAAGGGGGCGGGGTCGGCGAGGGTCGCGCCGGCGCCGCCCGCCGCCAGGCCGCTCGGGGAGCCCCACAGGATCTGTACGGTGCCTCCGTCCGCGTCGCTGCCGACGTCCTCGTACGGGGCGGAGACCGCCAGGTCGGCATAGCCGTCGGCGTCGAAGTCGCCGGTGGCCGTGGCCCAGCCGAACCGGTCGTCGGCCTCGGCGGCGCCGGGGATGCCCGGGGAGTTCTGGCTGAGGGTGGCGGTACGGGACGCGGAGATGCCGGTGGGGGAGCCGTACAGGACGGTGATCGCGCCGGCCCGCTGCCGGCCGTCGACGGTGGCCTCGGGCGCGGAGACGGCCAGATCGCGGTAGCCGTCGCCGTTGAAGTCGGCGCCCGGGGTGGCGGGGGCGGTGATGGCCGGGGCGGTTGCCGTGGCACCGGTGGCCGTGGCGGGGCTCGCCGTGGCGGGACTCGTGGCGAGGGTGAGCAGGCCGCCGGTCAGGGCCGCCGCGGTGGCGCCGACCAGGGCCGTACGGAAGTGCTGGGGCACGCGGACTCTCCTGCTGCGTAACGGGATGCGGCGACGGCATCACCGGCCGAATGGGAGCCGACCGCCGCCGATGGCCCGGGGCCGTTGCGTGGCCGGGCGTCATGTCCCGGTACGGGAGCGGCAGTTGACCTACAGGAGACCTGCGAGGGCGCGGGAGGGTTGTGCGGGGGTGGTGTGTCTTCTGTGGCGCGTCGAGGGCGCGAGGACGGCGCGTCGGCGGCCGCGCAGGGGAGGGGCGCCGCGGGGCGCCGGGTCAGAGCTGCCCGACGCGCCACGGACTTCAAAGGGGCCGACCGGATGTACGGGGGAAACCCGGTCGGCGCCCTGGGGGACCGGCCGGTGAGTGTCGCCGTCCGCACTCACAGGCGCGCCGGCGAGGCGGATTCGGCCCCGGTTAGAGAGGGTAGCCCCGACGCTTCAAGAGCGTGATCCACTCTGCGCAGCGATTGTCCGAAACACGCTGTGAACTGTAGGTCGATTCCCCGGCGTTGCCGCCGTCGCGGTGCGACGGGGAACGCCGGGAGGGTGTGGAGGGACGCGGAAGTACTGGCGTGCGGGGCGGGTCAGGGGCGGGGGGTGTGCAGGGTCTGGGACGGGGGTTCGCCGAAGCGGGCGCGGTAGCTGCTCGCGAAGCGGCCGGGGTGGACGAAACCCCAGCGGTAGGCGGCCTCGCTGACGCTGAGTTCGCCCGGCTCGGCGTTCTGGAGGTCGTCGCGTACGCGGCACAGCCGTACGTCGCGGAGGTAGGCCATCGGCGAGACTCCTACGTGCCGGCGGAAGCCCTCCTGGAGCCAGCGCACACCGACCCGGCCGATCTCGGCCAGTTCGGCGGTGGTGAAGGGGTGCTCGGGGCGTTCGTGGATGGCGTCCATGACGCGCTTGACCGGGGTCGGCCGCAACGACGGTGCGGGCTGGGCGAGTTCCTCGCTGTAGGGGTGCCCGGCGGTGAGCAGCAGGCCGCTGAGCAGCGCCTCCTGGAAGCGCCCTGCCACCAGCGGATGCAGCAGCAGCCCGCCGCCCTCCTGCATGTCGCGGACGACCGTCGTGAGCATCCGGGCCCAACTGCTCCCGGAACCCTGGGAGATGTCGAAGTCCGGGGCGAGCGGCAGCGGCTTGCGCACCGGCCGGCCGAGCAGCCGCTCCAGGTGGAGCTCCAGCGCCACCTGGTCGATCTTCACGGCCAGGAGCCGGCAGTCGGCGCTCCAGAGATCCAGGGCCGTGGTGCCCTCCGGTCGGAACACCGCGGCCCGCGAGGGGGTGGCCAGACGCGGATCGCCCGAGCCCTGGCGCCAGGACAGATTCCCCGAGAGGGGGATGTCCACGTGGTACGCCCCGAGATCACCCAGCCGCATTCGCACGTCCGTACCGAAGGTCATGTCGCCGATGGTCAGCGGCCCCAGGCTGACGACGTCGAACCGCGCGTCGAGACTCTCGGCCGGGCCGAGGCGGTCGATGAAGTTGGTGTAGTAGGTCTGGTCGATCGCCATCCGCGCCTCGTCCAGATCCGAGGAACGGAAGATCAGCGGGGCGGGGGCGGGGCCGTCGTACGCACCCATCTCCAGGAAGCTCCTCTCCTGCGCCGAGCGGGCCTCCGGGACGAGTGGTCCTCCCCAACCGGCCGCCCGACCACAGGATATGCGGGCTTGCGGGTACCCATGCGCCCCAACCCCCGTGAACAGCGCCCGTGGCAGGACGAAGGTGCCGTCCGCCCACATTCGCAGAATGACCCCGCCGTTCGCACACGGCCAGATTGCGCGCCGGTAAATCTTCGCGGCGGAGCCTGAGGGGCGCGCAGCCGCGTCGGTGTGCGGCTCCGCCGCGTGGGCGCGACCAGCCCCCACCGGCCGGCAGGTTCATGGCCGCGCGTCCCGCGGAGCGTCTAGCGCGCCAGCAGCGACCGGGATATCCGGGCCTGGGCGCGCAGGAGGTACGGGCCCGCCCAGAGGGTGGCCACGATTTCCAGTACACCCAGTCCGGCCGCGATACGGGCCGTGGTGAGGTCGTTGAGCGGGACGAACAGGTACCAGCTGCCGTCCCAGGCGGAGACCACCGGCTCCCAGACGAACGGCAGGACGAGGCCGAAGACGCCGTGTGCCAGCAGCGCGAAGGGGAGCAGCGCGAGGAGGCCGGTGACGGTCACGGCCGCGTGGGCCCAGGCCACGTCGCGCCAGGTCGAGGCGCGGCCGAGGAGGCGGAGGGTGCGCCGCCAGGAGGCGGGTATGCCCTTCGCGCCCGAGCGCTCGGCCGGGGCCGCACCGGCCGCGGTGCCGATGCCGTCGGCCTCCTCGGCGGCGGTGCGCGAAGCGGCGTGCGGGACGCCGGACCAGCGGTGGCCGAGGGTGAGCTGGCGGTCGGCCAGGGAGCGCAGGGCCTGGGCCAGGACGGGGACGAGGGCGAAGCCGACCCAGAGGAGGGTCAGGCTCATCGCCACGAGGAGCAGCCAGGACACGAGGGCGGCGAGCAGGCCGGTGCCCAGAAGGGCCAGGCCGCGCCAGGGGGCGAGGAGGCCGGCTCGCAGACCGGGGCGGTGTGCCGCGCCGTTCGCTCGTGCCGTCGTTGTCGCCATGGTGTGGTCGGCCATGATCCGTCCCCCTCGGACTGGTGTTGCGTGCGGGGCGCGCCCGCCGTTCCTCGCCTGTGATCATTGTCCGATGCGCGGCGTGCCGGATCACTGGGGATAACCCCCCTGTTTGCCTGCGGCTTTCCGCAGTGAGGGCGCGCCGTATCGCCCCGGCTCCGCCGGGCTCGTCCTCAAACGCCGGACGGGCTGAACATGTCTGAGCCGGGCCCGTCCACGGATGCCGGACGGGCCGCCATGGAGCCCGGCCCCCTACGACTCCCCCTTCACCACCCGGTCGTACAGCGCCCGTGCTCGCTTGTCGAAGCGGACGGCCACGGATTCGGTGTCGGTGTCGCCGCCGCTGAGGACGCCGATGAGGCGGCCGGGTTCCTCGGGGCCGCCGTGGTCGGCGAGCCAGGGGCTGCCGCTGGTGCCGCCCCAGAAGCCGGCGCAGTCCATGCGCAGCATGTAGGACTCCTTGGCGTCCTGGCGGGTGCGGGTGGTGCAGGAGATGGGGCGGTTGTCGGGGTTGTGGTCCTCGTTGGGGTAGCCGATGACGGTGACATCGCGCTCGAAGGAGGAGTCCCAGTCGGGGGTGGCGGCGCCCACGACCTGCTGGAGGCTGCGGCCGCGCTCGTCCGGCTCGACGGTCAGGAAGGCGTAGTCGGCGTCGTCCTCGTTCTCCTTGGCCCAGCGGTCGTCCACGTGGATGCCGCTGACCTTCCACTTCCCCAGCGGATAGGTCCCCTTCTTCGCTCCGGTGAAGCGCGGCGCGAACTCCAGGGTGCCTTCGTACGGGCCGCTCTCGTAGCCGTCCTCCACGTCGTCCCCGTGGAAGTAGACGCAGTGCGCCGCGGTGGCCACGACGTTGCCCTTGGGGCTGTCGATCACGCTCGCGGTGCACCAGTGGTCGCCGTCGGCGATCAGCACGCCGACGGAGGACAGGCCCGCGAAGGGCGTCGCGGAGGTCTGCGGGGGACCCGGGGTGGCCTTGGCGGCCGCGGCTCCGGTCCCCGCGCAGGCGGTGACGGAGGTGGTGAACAGAGCGGCCGACAGTGCGGCCAGGACGGCGGGCCGCCGCCATGTGAAGCGGGCGGTCACGGCGTCAGTGGGCCTTCGTACCGGAGCGGGAGGGGGTGGAAGCGGGGGAGGCCGGTGGCGATGGTGCGGCGGGCGGCGGGCTGATCAGCTGGGTCAGATAGCGCAGCGCCCACTCCAGGGGGCCGTGCCGCAGCTTGGAGTTACGGAAGACGAACTGCCAGGCCCAGGTGCCGACGAGGGCCACGGCGCAGAACCAGAAGAGGACCTCCCAGGTGTGCTCGTCGTTGTTCACGCCCGCCGCCAGGGCCAGCGCATGGACGACGTACACGCTCAGCGCCATCGTGCCGACCGCGGTCAGCGGCTTGAGCAGCCGCACCGTCCACGGGGCCTTGACCAGCGCCACCGCCAGGCCGATGAGCGCGAAGCCGACGCCCGCGTTGCCGAGGGTCTCCAGCGGGGTCTGGCTGTAGGGCTCGGCTATCAGCAGCCAGCTCTTGGAGGTGCTGGGTATCGCCCCGTACTGGCTGTGCAGCACCGACTTGATGGGGTCGTCGGAGGACAGGGCGCCGGGGTGGAAGCGGGCGATCGCCGCCATCAGCCGCTCCCGGCCGCCGAACTGCTCGGTGGCCAGCCACGCGGCCCCGTACCCGACGACGGCCATCGCGGTGCCCCAGCCCGCCACCTTCCACGCCACGGCGCGCTTGCGGAAGTCGGCCACCCGCCCCAGGGCGAGGCCGATCAGCAGGTAGGGGAGGTAGGTCAGCAGGGGGTAGGCGCCGGAGAGGAGGAGCTTGTCGAGCGCCTCCAGCGCGCCGTCCAGGCTGGTGAGGTCGGTGAGCTTGGGGGTCCCGCCGCGCCCGTGGACGCGGTAGCCCAGGTACGGGCCGATGACGTACGAGGCCAGCGGGCCGATCACCGCGCTCGCGGCGGCCAGCGCGGCCACTACGGGCGCCCGCAGCCGGGTGAAGGGCTCACAGGCCAGGAAGTAGGCGGCGTAGAAGGCCAGGATGACCAGGATGCCGGTGCTCATGGTGGCCAGCCACAGGCCCAGGACCAGCAGGACCGCGCAGCGTATGAGGGTGGTGCGCAGCAGCGGCGGCGGCTTGATCGTCGTGCCGCCGCGGGCGAGCGCGAGGGAGAAGCCGGCGATGAGGGTGAAGATGGCGGGCGCGCGGCCGTCGGAGGCGATCAGCAGATAGCCCCAGCCCTCCGGGTACGGATCGGGCCCCACGTGTACGGCGAACATGCCCAGAACGGCCAGTCCGCGTACCGCGTCCAGCCCCAGCAGCCTGTTGGCACTCATGCGTCCTTGCTCATCCGCTCGCTCGTCCCGATCGCCGGCCTGGCGCCGGCTCCGGAAGAAACCGGCCTGTCCTAGTAGAGAGGGTGAAGGCGGGGTGGTGGTTGCGTAAGTGGGCAACACCACAGAGATTGGCGATATGACGACGGCCGGCCCCGCTCGTGGCGGGACCGGCCGTCGCAGGCTCTGTGGCGGTCCGGTGGGTGCCCGGCCGCCCCTGCGGCTACTTCACCGGCTCGGGCTCCGGGGCGTCCGCGGCTTCCTCGTCGTCGGCCGGGGGCGGGTTGTCGCCGGGTGTCTTGACCGAGTCCAGCAGCAGCTGGGCCACGTCCACGACCTGGACGGACTCCTTGGCCTTGCCGTCGTTCTTCTTGCCGTTGACCGAGTCGGTCAGCATGACCAGGCAGAACGGGCAGGCGGTGGAGACGATGTCCGGGTTGAGGGAGAGGGCCTCGTCGACGCGCTCGTTGTTGATGCGCTTGCCGATCCGCTCCTCCATCCACATCCGCGCGCCACCGGCGCCACAGCAGAAGCCGCGCTCCTTGTGGCGGTGCATCTCCTGCTGGCGCAGGCCCGGGACCTTGTCCATGATCTCGCGCGGGGGCGTGTAGACCTTGTTGTGACGGCCCAGGTAGCAGGGGTCGTGGTACGTGATCAGGCCCTCGACGGGGGTGACCGGGGTCAGCTTGCCCTCGTCGATGAGGTGCTGCAGCAGCTGGGTGTGGTGGATGACCTCGAACTCGCCGCCCAGCTGCGGGTACTCGTTGGCGATCGTGTTGAAGCAGTGCGGGCAGGTGGCGACGATCTTCTTCTTGGACTTGGGGACCGTCACCCCCTCCTCCGCGTCCTCGCCGAAGGCCGTGTTCAGCATCTCGACGTTCTGCTGGCCCAGCTGCTGGAAGAGGAACTCGTTGCCCAGGCGGCGGGCGGAGTCACCGGTGCACGCCTCGTCGCCGCCCATGATCGCGAACTTCACGCCCGCGATGTGCAGCAGCTCGGCGAAGGCCTTGGTGGTCTTCTTGGCCCGGTCCTCCAGGGCGCCCGCGCAGCCCACCCAGTACAGGTAGTCGACCTCGGTGAGGTCCTCGATGTCCTTGCCGACGACCGGGACGTCGAAGTCGACCTCCTTGGTCCACGCCAGGCGCTGCTTCTTGGCCAGGCCCCAGGGGTTGCCCTTCTTCTCCAGGTTCTTCAGCATCGTGCCCGCCTCGCTGGGGAAGCTGGACTCGATCATGACCTGGTAGCGGCGCATGTCGACGATGTGGTCGACGTGCTCGATGTCGACCGGGCACTGCTCCACGCACGCGCCGCAGGTGGTGCAGGACCACAGCACGTCCGGGTCGATGACGCCGTTGTCCTCCAGCGTCCCGATCAGCGGGCGCTCGGCCTCGGCCAGCGCCGCGGCGGGGACGTCCTTGAGCTGCTCCTCGCTCGCCTTCTCCTCGCCCTCCGCGGACTTGCCGCCACCCGCGAGCAGGTACGGCGCCTTGGCGTGCGCGTGATCGCGCAGGGCCATGATCAGCAGCTTGGGGGAGAGCGGCTTGCCGGTGTTCCAGGCCGGGCACTGCGACTGGCAGCGGCCGCACTCGGTGCAGGTGGAGAAGTCGAGGATGCCCTTCCAGGAGAAGTGCTCGATCTGCGAGACGCCGAACTGGTCGTCCTCGCCCGGGTCCTCGAAGTCGATCGGCTTGCCCTCGCTGGTCATCGGCTGCAGGGCGCCGAGCGCCACGTCGCCGTCGGCCTCGCGCTTGAACCAGATGTTGGGGAAGGCCAGGAAGCGGTGCCAGGCCACGCCCATGTCGGTCTTGAGGGCGACCGTGATCATCCAGATGAAGGAGGTCGCGATCTTCAGGCCGGCGAAGAAGTAGGTGAGGTTCTGGAGCGTGGCGGCGTCCGTCCCCTCCAGCCACGAGACCACCGGGTACGAGAGGAAGAACGAGGCCTCGTAGGAGTCCACGTGGTGCTGGGCGCCTTCGAGGGCGTGCAGCATGAAGATGCAGACGCCGACGATGAGGATGACGGCCTCGACGAAGTACGCCTGGCCGAAGTTGGAGCCGGCGAAGCGGGACTTGCGGCCCGGCTTGTCCGGCTTGCTCAGCTGCCGGACGACGATCAGCGTCACGATGCCCAGCACGGTCATCACGCCGAGGAACTCGACGAAGACGTTGTACGGCGCCCAGTCGCCGATGATCGGCAGCAGCCAGTCCGCCTTGAAGAGCTGGCCGATGGCGTTGACGATGGTCAGCAGCAGCGAGAAGAAGCCCACCGCCACGAACCAGTGCGCGACGCCGACCACGCCCCAGCGGTTCATCCGCGTGTGGCCGAGGAACTCCTTGACGACGGTGACGGTGCGCTGCGTGGGATCGTCGGTGCGGGTACCGGCAGGTACGGGCTGGCCTAGCCGTACGAAGCGGTAGATCTGCAGGATGGCACGGCCGAACAGCGCGACGCCGACCGCGATTAGGACCAGCGACACGATGATCGCGGCGAGTTGCATGGGTGGCTCCTCGGGCCTGCGAGAGCGGGGATTTACTGGGATTGCCCGGATTACTAGGCAGTAACTTTTCAGGTCTGCGCTGAGGTTACCCAGTATCCGCGGCCCCATGAAGCCGCCCGGCCGGTGATCTGCGTCGCGCAGGCAACCCTCTCCCACACGGCCGCGTCCCTCCTGAATGAGGGGTGGACATAAAACTTGAGTGAGGTCGACTCAGGTCTGTTGACAGGTCCGAATCCGTGTTGCACCCTTGAGCCAGATCCACTCAAGTCAGCTGGAGGAACCGAAATGGCACGTGCGGTCGGCATCGACCTGGGCACGACGAACTCCGTCGTCAGTGTTCTCGAAGGCGGTGAGCCCACCGTCATCACCAACGCCGAGGGCGCCAGGACCACGCCGTCCGTTGTCGCCTTCGCGAAGAACGGCGAGGTGCTGGTCGGCGAGGTCGCCAAGCGCCAGGCTGTCACCAACGTCGACAGGACCATCCGGTCGGTCAAGCGCCACATGGGCACCGACTGGAAGATCAACCTGGACGGCAAGGACTTCAATCCGCAGCAGATCAGCGCCTTCATCCTGCAGAAGCTGAAGCGCGACGCGGAGGCCTACCTGGGCGAGAAGGTCGCGGACGCGGTCATCACCGTGCCGGCGTACTTCAACGACGCCGAGCGCCAGGCCACCAAGGAGGCCGGCGAGATCGCGGGTCTGAACGTCCTGCGTATTGTCAATGAGCCGACTGCGGCCGCCCTGGCCTACGGCCTGGACAAGGACGACCAGACCATTCTCGTCTTCGACCTCGGTGGCGGCACCTTCGACGTCTCGCTGCTGGAGATCGGCGACGGCGTCGTCGAGGTGAAGGCCACCAACGGTGACAACCACCTCGGTGGTGACGACTGGGACCAGCGCGTCGTCGACTACCTGGTCAAGCAGTTCGCCAACGGCCACGGCGTGGACCTGTCCAAGGACAAGATGGCGCTGCAGCGCCTGCGCGAGGCCGCCGAGAAGGCGAAGATCGAGCTGTCCTCCTCCACGGAGACCACGATCAACCTGCCGTACATCACGGCGTCCGCCGAGGGCCCGCTGCACCTGGACGAGAAGCTCACCCGCGCCCAGTTCCAGCAGCTGACCGCGGACCTCCTGGAGCGCTGCAAGACCCCGTTCCACAACGTCATCAAGGACGCGGGCATCGCGCTCTCCGAGATCGACCACGTCGTTCTCGTGGGTGGCTCGACCCGTATGCCGGCCGTCGCCGAGCTCGTCAAGGAGCTGACCGGCGGCAAGGAGGCCAACAAGGGTGTGAACCCGGACGAGGTCGTGGCCATCGGCGCCACCCTCCAGGCCGGTGTCCTCAAGGGCGAGGTCAAGGACGTCCTGCTCCTCGACGTCACCCCGCTGTCGCTTGGTATCGAGACCAAGGGCGGCATCATGACCAAGCTCATCGAGCGCAACACCACGATCCCGACCAAGCGCTCGGAGATCTTCACGACGGCCGAGGACAACCAGCCGTCCGTGCAGATCCAGGTCTACCAGGGCGAGCGCGAGATCGCGGCGTACAACAAGAAGCTCGGGATGTTCGAGCTGACCGGTCTGCCGCCGGCCCCGCGCGGGGTCCCGCAGATCGAGGTGTCCTTCGACATCGACGCCAACGGCATCATGCACGTGACCGCCAAGGACCTGGGCACGGGCAAGGAGCAGAAGATGACCGTCACCGGCGGCTCTTCGCTCGCCAAGGACGAGGTCGACCGGATGCGCCAGGAGGCCGAGCAGTACGCGGAGGAGGACCACCGCCGCCGCGAGGCCGCCGAGACCCGCAACCAGGCCGAGCAGCTCGTCTACCAGACGGAGAAGTTCCTGGCCGACAACGCCGAGAAGGTTCCCGGCGAGGTCAAGACCGAGGTCGAGACCGCGGTCACCGAGCTGAAGGAAAAGCTCAAGGGCGAGGACACCGCCGAGATCCGCACCGCCACCGAGAAGGTCGCCGCCGTCTCGCAGAAGCTGGGCCAGGCCATGTACGCCGACGCCCAGGGCGCGCAGGCCGCGGCCGGTGCCGAGGGCGCTGCCCCGGGTGCCGAGGCCCCGAACATGTCCAAGGACGACGACGTGGTCGACGCCGAGATCGTCGACGACGAGAAGCCCAAGGACGCCAAGGGTGGTGCCGCGTGACGGAGGAGACCCCGGGCTTCTCGGAGAAGCCCGACGTCCCTTCCGAGGCAACGCCCGAGCCCGATGACGCGGCGAAGGCAGCCGAGTCCGCCGACAAGGCGGGCTCGGCCCCGGCCGGGGACGAGCAGCAGCAGGACGTCGCTCTCCTGGCGCAGCTGGACCAGGCCCGTACGGCGCTCAACGAGCGCACCGCGGACCTCCAGCGGCTCCAGGCGGAGTACCAGAACTACCGCCGTCGAGTGGAGCGGGACCGGGTAGCGGTCAAGGAGATCGCCGCGGCGAACCTCCTGTCCGAACTCCTTCCCACCCTCGACGACATCGGCCGCGCCCGCGAGCACGGCGAACTGGTCGGCGGCTTCAAGTCGGTGGCCGAGTCGCTGGAGACCGTGGTCGCCAAGCTGGGTCTGCAGCAGTTCGGCAAGGAGGGCGAGCCCTTCGACCCGACGATCCACGAGGCCTTGATGCATTCGTATGCTCCGGATGTCACCGAGACCACGTGCGTTGCGATCCTGCAGCCCGGGTATCGCATCGGTGAGCGCACGATCCGCCCCGCGCGGGTCGCGGTCGCCGAGCCCCAGCCGGGTGCCCAGGCGACCAAGGAGCCGTCGGCGGACGCGGACTCCTCGGACGAGGAGAGCGGTGGCCCGGACGAGGGCTGACGTGACAGTCAAGCAAGCAGTGCGAGAGGAGGGACGTCGGGGATGAGCACGAAGGACTTCGTGGAGAAGGACTACTACAAGGTCCTCGGCGTCCCGAAGGACGCCACCGAAGCCGAGATCAAGAAGGCGTACCGCAAGCTGGCCCGGGAGAACCACCCCGACGCCAACAAGGGCGACGCCAAGGCCGAGGAGCGCTTCAAGGAGATCTCCGAGGCGAACGACGTTCTCGGCGACCCCAAGCGCCGCAAGGAGTACGACGAGGCGCGCGCGCTGTTCGGCAACGGCGGCTTCCGCCCGGGCCCCGGCGGCGCGGGCGGCGGCAGCTTCAACTTCGACCTGGGCGACCTCTTCGGAGGCGGCGCCCAGGGCGGGGGCGGGGCCGGGGGCTTCGGCGGCGGCCTCGGGGACGTCTTCGGCGGGCTGTTCAACCGCGGTGGCACCACCCGTACGCAGCCCAAGCGCGGCCAGGACATCGAGTCCGAGGTGACGCTCAGCTTCACCGAGGCGGTCGACGGGGCCACGGTCCCGCTGCGGATGTCCAGCCAGGCCCCCTGCAAGGCCTGTTCCGGCACCGGCGACAAGAACGGCACGCCCCGCGTGTGCCCGACCTGCGTCGGCACCGGCCAGGTCAGCAGGGGCGCGGGCGGCGGCTTCTCGCTGACCGACCCGTGCGCGGACTGCAAGGGCCGCGGACTGATCGCCGAGACCCCCTGCGAGGTCTGCAAGGGCAGCGGTCGCGCCACGAGCTCGCGGACCATGCAGGTACGTATCCCCGCGGGCGTCTCCGACGGGCAGCGCATCCGGCTGCGCGGCAAGGGCGCCCCTGGGGAGCGCGGTGGCCCCAACGGCGATCTGTACGTCGTGGTGCACGTCGACGCGCACCCGGTCTTCGGGCGCAAGGGCGACAACCTCACCGTCACCGTGCCGGTCACCTTCCCGGAGGCGGCCCTCGGCGGCGAGGTGAAGGTGCCGACCCTGGGCGGCCCCGCGGTGACCTTGAAGATCCCCGCCGGGACCCCCAACGGACGCACCATGCGCGCTCGTGGCAAGGGCGCGACGCGCAAGGACGGCACCCGCGGCGACCTGCTGGTCACCGTCGAGGTGGTCGTCCCCCAGGATCTCGGCGGCAAGGCCAGGGAGCTGCTGGAGACCTATCGCGAGGCGACCGCGGGTGAGGACCCGCGATCGGAGCTGTTCCAGGCCGCGAAGGGAGCTTGAGAGAGATGGACAGCCGGGGCGGGCGCAGTCGTAACCCGTATGAACTGACCGAAGAGTCGCCGGTGTACGTCATCTCCGTCGCGGCTCAGCTCTCCGGCCTCCACCCGCAGACCCTGCGGCAGTACGACCGCCTGGGCCTGGTCTCGCCCGACCGCACGGCCGGGCGGGGCCGGCGCTATTCGGCCCGGGACATCGAGCTGCTGCGCGAGGTCCAGCGCCTCAGCCAGGACGAGGGCATCAACCTCGCCGGCATCAAGCGCATCATCGAGCTGGAGAACCAGGTCGCCGCGCTCCAGCAGCGCGTCGCCGAACTCCAGTCGGCGGTGGAGGGCGCGGCCGCCGCCATCCAGCAGCGCGAGGCCCAGGTGCACGCCTCCTACCGGCGTGACCTGGTCCCCTACCAGGACGTCCAGCAGGCCAGCGCGCTGGTGGTCTGGCGTCCCAAGCGCCCTGAATAAAGGGCCAGTCGAACGGCGAAGGGGCGCGGGCCCGGGTACGTCCCGGACCCGCGCCCCTTTGTGCTGTGCCCCTCGGCGCGGTGCTTCAGCAGCCGTTGTAGCCCGCCGTCGGCATCGAGAGCCTGCGGTGGACCTGGGACTTCATGGCGCTGGTGTAGACGGGCTCGTCCAGGTCGGCGGTCTCCAGGCGCACCCCGGCCGCGGCACAGCGGGCGGTGAACTCCTCCGCGCCGGCGATCGCGTTCTCCAGCGCCCGGCGGTTGGGGGCCACGAACACATCGACCAGGCCCGCCTCCACGTCCCGCCACAGCGCGGTGTGGTCCGCGCGCAGCTGGTGCAGGCTCAGCTGGCAGGTCAGACGGTAGTCACGCGCCTTGGCCCACTGCTTGCACATCTCGTGCTGGCTGCGGTCGTCGACCAGGAACGGGTCGTCGTCCAGCTCCGACAGAGGCATCAGGCAGGCGATCGCCGTCACTCGGACCGAGCTCATCGTGCCTCCCGGAGCGTAGCGACTGTGCCGGTGACGATACCGCCGCCGGTGTTGCGCGCAGGAGGTGCGGTTCCGGGGGGTGAGGCGTAGCCGCAGGCGTGACAGATCTTCCAGCCGTCCTGGTTGACGGCGAGTTGACCACCGCAGCGCGGGCACAGCTCGGCGCGCGGGCTGCGGTGGGAGTCCTCGGTACGTCGCACAACTTCCGTTGAGGTGAGCGTTGCTGACGCCATGAGGCCTCCAGCTGTCGTATTTCACTCCGAAGTTTTTCAGCCCGTGCACGGGCTTGTTCGCTCTCTCTGCTTACCAGTTGGCCGCTCGGCAGCGGAACCAAACGGTCCCGATCCGGACAGGACCGGTCCGCACTCCAGACCCGTACGTACCGCAAACATGCCGGGTACGCCCCGAGTGCGTCCCGATTGCGCACGGTGCCCTGCGGGGGCGGTCAGGCGCGGCCCATCGCCCGGGTGACGGTGATCTCGATGAGCACCCGCTCGGGGTTGGGCGCGGGGGTACGCCCGTACCGCTCGGCATAGCGCCGCACCGCGTCCGCGACGGCGGCGGGGTCGGTGCGCACCCGCGCGGTCCCCTCCAGCGTCGCCCACCGCCCGCGGTCCAGCTGGCAGACCGAGACCCGGGCGCCGTCCGCCCCCGCGGCCAGGATGTTCGCGACCTTGGTGCTCCCCTTGCGGGTGATCACCCGGGCAACCCCGGCCCCCGGCTCGTACGTCACTCCTACGGGGACGACATGCGGCGAACCGTCGGGCCGCAGGGTCGTCAGCGTGCACAGGTGGTGCTCCTGCCAGAAGGCGAGGTAGCTCTCGGGCAGGGCGGTGAGGTCATGGGCCATGGGCCGAAGCGTAATTGGAGGGCGGGGGCGCGGGGCATGGTGGCGACGGGCAGCGGTGGCGGGGACCGGTAGCGGGCGGTTCACTCGCACGTGGGGAAGGTGCGGATCCGGGGAACTCGGGCGGTCGCCGCGGCGTTGGCAGGTTGAGTGGAATAGACTCAACTTATTGCACGTTGTCATAAGCAGGAATCGGTATGGGACCGGCCACAGACGCCGCAGACAAGAGGAGGAGCGCGAGGACGTGGACGCCGAGCTGACCAACAAGAGCCGGGAGGCGCTCAGCGCCGCCAATGAGCGTGCGGTGACCGCCGGGCACGCGGACATGACATCCGCACACCTGCTGCTGACCCTGCTGGCGGGCGAGGACAACGAGAACATCATGGACCTGCTGGCGGCCGTCGGCGCCGACGCCGCCGCGCTGCGCTCCGGCGCCGAGCGCCAGCTCGCCGCGCTGCCCAGCGTCCAGGGCTCCACCGTCGCCCCGCCGCAGCCCGACCGCGAGCTGCTCGCCGTCATCGCGGACGCCGCACAGCGCGCCAAGGAGCTGGGCGACGCCTATATCTCCACCGAGCACCTCCTGATCGGCATCGCCGCCAAGGGCGGGCGCACCGGCGAACTGCTGGAGCAGCAGGGCGCCTCCGCCAAGAAGCTGCTGGCAGCCTTCGAGGACAGCCGCGGCGGCCGGCGCGTGACCAACCCGGACCCCGAGGGCACGTACAAGGCCCTGGAGAAGTTCGGCACGGACTTCACCGCCGCCGCGCGCGAGGGCAAGCTCGACCCGGTCATCGGCCGGGACCAGGAGATCCGCCGCGTGGTGCAGGTGCTCTCGCGCCGTACGAAGAACAACCCCGTGCTCATCGGCGAGCCCGGCGTCGGCAAGACCGCCGTCGTCGAGGGCCTGGCGCAGCGGATAGTCAAGGGCGATGTCCCCGAGTCGCTGCGCGACAAGCGGCTGGTCTCCCTGGACCTGGGCGCGATGGTCGCCGGCGCGAAGTACCGCGGTGAGTTCGAGGAGCGCCTCAAGACGGTGCTCTCCGAGATCAAGGACAGCGACGGCCAGGTCATCACCTTCATCGACGAGCTGCACACCGTCGTGGGCGCGGGCGCCGGCGGCGACTCCGCCATGGACGCGGGCAACATGCTCAAGCCGATGCTGGCCCGCGGCGAGCTGCGGATGGTCGGCGCGACGACGCTGGACGAGTACCGCGAGCGCATCGAGAAGGACCCCGCCCTGGAGCGGCGCTTCCAGCAGGTGCTGGTCGCCGAGCCCACCGTCGAGGACACCGTCGCGATCCTGCGCGGGCTCAAGGGCCGTTACGAGGCCCACCACAAGGTCCAGATCGCCGACTCCGCGCTGGTGGCCGCCGCCACCCTCTCCGACCGCTACATCACCTCCCGCTTCCTGCCCGACAAGGCCATCGACCTGGTCGACGAGGCGGCCTCCCGGCTCCGTATGGAGATCGACTCCTCGCCCGTGGAGATCGATGAACTCCAGCGCGCCGTGGACCGGCTCAAGATGGAGGAGCTGGCGCTCAAGAACGAGACCGACGCCGGCTCCGTCCAGCGGCTGGACAAGCTGCGCAAGGACCTCGCCGACAAGGAGGAGGAGCTGCGGGGCCTGACCGCCCGCTGGGAGAAGGAGAAGCAGGGCCTCAACCGCGTCGGTGAGCTCAAGGAGAAGCTCGACGAGCTGCGCGGCCAGGCCGAACGCGCCCAGCGCGACGGCGACTTCGACACCGCCTCCAAGCTGCTGTACGGCGAGATCCCGGGCCTGGAGCGGGAGCTGGAGGAGGCCGTGGCGGCCGAGGCGGACCAGGCCGGCAAGGGCGGTGCGGGCCAGGGCAAGGAGTCCATGGTCAAGGAGGAGGTCGGCCCCGACGACATCGCCGATGTGGTCGGCGCCTGGACCGGCATCCCCGCGGGCCGCCTCCTGGAGGGCGAGACGCAGAAGCTGCTGCGCATGGAGGAGGAGCTGGGCAAGCGCCTGATCGGCCAGAGCGAGGCCGTACGCGCCGTCTCCGACGCCGTGCGCCGCACCCGCGCCGGCATCGCCGACCCCGACCGGCCCACCGGCTCGTTCCTGTTCCTGGGCCCCACCGGCGTCGGCAAGACCGAGCTGGCCAAGGCGCTCGCGGACTTCCTCTTCGACGACGAGCGGGCGATGGTCCGCATCGACATGAGCGAGTACAGCGAGAAGCACTCCGTGGCCCGCCTGGTCGGCGCCCCGCCCGGCTATGTCGGCTACGAGGAGGGCGGCCAGCTCACCGAAGCGGTACGCCGCCGCCCGTACTCCGTCGTCCTGCTGGACGAGGTGGAGAAGGCCCACCACGAGGTCTTCGACATCCTGCTGCAGGTCCTGGACGACGGGCGCCTCACCGACGGCCAGGGGCGCACGGTCGACTTCCGCAACACCATCCTCATCCTGACCTCCAACCTCGGCTCCGCCTTCCTGATGGACCCGCTGCTCAAGGAGGACCAGAAGAAGGAGAAGGTGCTGGAGAGCGTCCGCGCCGCCTTCCGGCCCGAGTTCCTCAACCGGCTGGACGACCTGGTGGTCTTCCACCCGCTGGGCACCGACCAGCTCCAGCGGATCGCGCAGATCCAGATCGACCACCTCCAGCGCCGCCTGGCCGACCGCCGGCTCACGCTGGACATCTCCGAGCAGGCCCTGACCTGGCTCGCCTGGCTGGGCCACGAACCGGTGCTCGACGCGCCGGCGCCCGACCTGTCCTACGGCGCCCGGCCGCTGCGCCGCCTGGTCCAGACGGCCATCGGCGACCAGCTCGCCAAGGCGATCCTGGCCGGTGAGGTGCTGGACGGCGACACCGTACGGGTGGACGTCGAGGGCGACCACCTCTCGGTCGCGCCGGTGCGCTGAGCGGACACCCGCCCCGTCCGGGCTTGCCAGGACGGGGCGGGGATGAGGGAGGATGGCGAGGACCATACGAAGGGAAATCCACGGTGAGCATCGACCCGTCCTCGATTCCGAATTTCGGGGGCCAGCCCGAACCTCAGCCGTCGGGGCCTGATGGTCCCGTCGTGCCCGACCAGGACCTGGTCAAGCAGCTCCTCGACCAGATGGAGCTCAAGTACGTAGTCGACGACGAGGGTGACCTCGCCGCCCCGTGGGAGCAGTTCCGCACGTACTTCATGTTCCGCGGTGAGGACGAGCAGGAAATCTTCTCGGTCCGCACCTTCTACGACCGCCCGCACGGCATCGACGAC
The DNA here is from genome assembly GCF_058245575.1 of Streptomyces sp. UF-297. NCBI lineage: Bacteria > Bacillati > Actinomycetota > Actinomycetes > Kitasatosporales > Streptomycetaceae > Streptomyces > Streptomyces sp. UF-297. The sequence continues at coordinate 26,740 of NZ_JBSIBZ010000094.1, forward strand.
AAGCCGAAGCTGCTGGAGGCGATCGACGACTGGAACCGCCGCACCCTGTGGCCCAAGGCCTACACCCACACCCACGACGACGGCACGGTCCGCCTCATCGGCGAGGCCTCGATGCTGATCGGCACCGGTGTCTCGCTGGAGCACTTCGTGTCCAGCACCGTCAGCTGGGTGCGTGCCTCGATCGAGTTCGACAAGTGGGTCGTCGAACAGCTCGGCCTGGAGGCCGAGATCGAGGGCGACACGGAGGAGAAGCCGGGCGACGAGCAGGCCTGAGCCCGCTCGCCGCGAACAGCGGTGGATCCCGTACGGCCCCGGAGCGAACTGCTCCGGGGCCGTACGTATGCCTGGGGGCGCGCACAGCGGACGTGCCCGCCGCGCGGACCCGTGTCACAGCGGCATGTCGTACACGGCCAGCAGGTACACCCCGTACGCCGTGGAGAGGGTGGCCAGGGCGGCCGTTGTCAGCAGGACCGCGGGCAGGCGGGCGCGGGAGAGGGCCAGGGCGGCGGGCAGGAGGAGGGGGAAGGCGGGCAGGAGGAAGCGGCCCTTGGAGGGGAAGTAGCCGCTGCCGCCGAGGGCGAGGAGCAGGAGGACGGCGGTGTAGGCGAGCAGCGGCAGGGGAGGGCGGTCCAGGGCCAGCAGGACGAACAGCAGCAGGGCCATGGCCACCACGGCCACGACCATGTGGTGCGCCAGCGGCGCCTCGTGCAGCACCAGGCGTTTGACCGAGCGCAGCGCGTCCCGCCCGGCGTCGAAGCGCGAGCCCCACAGCTCCTGCACCGCGAAGTAGCCGCCCGGCCCGCCGCCGGTGCGCGCCCCCACCCACAGGACGTACCCCAGCCACCCGAGCGGCGCGATCAGCGCGCCCGCCCACAGGCGCACCGTGTCGGCGCGCGAGAACGCGCCCCCCGTACCGCCGCGCCGCCGCCACGCCTCGGCGGCCACCGCAGCGCCCACCGCCGCGATCACCGCCAGCGCGCTGGGCCGGGCCAGGCCCGCCACCGCCGCCAGCGCTCCGGCCGTCAGCCACCGCCGGGTCAGCAGTGCGTACAGCGACCAGGCGGCCAGAGCGGTCAGCAGCGTCTCCGTATAGGCCAGGGACTGGATCACGGCGTGCGGCAGGACGGCCCACAGCACCACCAGCAGGGTCCCGGCGCGGCGCCCGTACAGATGCGCGCCGACCGCGAAGATCCCCCAGGCCGCCGCCGCTGCCGCCGCCCACGCGATGAGCAGCGCGGCGTCCGGCGCACTGAGCGGGAGGACGGTGTGCACGGCGCGGATCAGCCAGGGGTACAGCGGGAAGAAGGCGAGGTTGGCGAAGGGCTCCTCGGGCCACATGCCCGCGGGGACGGGCGCCGCGTAGCCCCATTCGGCTATCCCCAGATACCAGTTGGAGTCCCAGGAGGCGCCCAGCAGATCGCGGGGGTGGCGGCCGGTGTGCCAGGCCCACAGCGCCGTGCACCCGATCCCTGCCAGGCGCAGGCAGGCGTAGAGGGCCAGCGCGGGCGCCGCGCGGTGCAGGGCGGCGGTCAGGCGGGTGCGGCGGCCGCGCAGGGCGCCGCCCGCCGCACGCGGCGCGGCACCGGCCTCCGTACGCGTACCGGCTTCGGTGGCGGTCTCGACAGTCTCGAAGGACACGGGACACCTCCGGCGCGGTGGTGCGGTCGGCACGCGGCTGTACGGGCTGCGCGGCCCGACATCTCGACTCTGGTCGGCGCCCCCGCGGGGCGCGACCCCGGTCGCCCGACCGGGTGGCCCTGCCGGAGGGCGGCCCGCAGGGGTTGGCTTGGCCTCGCCCATCACTGGACCGGGGCCGGTGCCCCGCGCCTATGGTGAGGACCGAATCTCCTGGTCGACGAGTTGAGCGGGTCGAAGCGGGCCGAGGCGGGCCGCTGTGCCCGGGAAGGCGGGATGGGATGGTTACGAGGGGGACGGCCGACGCGCGCGGCCCGGTGGGCACCGCGCAGTGGGGCCCGGCCGAGCGGGTCCGGCACATGGGCACGTCGATCTTCACGGAGATGACGGAACTGGCGCGCTCCACCGGCGCGGTGAACCTCGGACAGGGCGTCCCGGAGCTGGACAGCCCCACCGAGCTGCTCAAGGGCGTGGCCGAGGCGGTGCTCTCGGGCAACAACCAGTACCCGCCCTTCCACGGCTTCCCCGCGCTGCGCGAGGCGATCGCCGCCCACCAGGAGCGCCGCTACGGCCTCCCGTACCAGCCGCAGGGCGAGGTGCTGGTCACCACCGGCGCCACCGAGGCGCTGGCCGCCGCGCTGCTGGCGCTGTGCGACCCCGGCGACGAGATCCTGACCTTCGACCCCTGCTACGACGCCTATCCGGCGGGCGCGCGGCTGTCCGGGGCGCGGCTGGTGGCCGTACCGCTGGCGATGGACGGGGACGGGTTCGCCGTGGACATCGAGGCGCTGCGGGCCGCCGTGACGCCCCGCACCCGCGTCCTGCTGCTCAACACCCCGCACAACCCGACGGGCAAGGTCTTCACCCTCGCCGAGCTGACCGCCATCGCCGAGCTGTGCCAGGAACACGCGCTGACGGTGGTCACGGACGAGGTGTACGAGCACCTGGTGTACGACGCGGACGACGCCACCGACGCCGGCACCGACGCCGATACCGCCACCACCGGCTCCGCCGCCGTGCGCCACATCCCGCTCGCCTCCCTGCCGGGCATGCGCGAGCGCACCCTGACCATCTCCTCGGCCGGCAAGACCTTCAACGTGACGGGCTGGAAGGTGGGCTGGGTGTGCGGCCCCGCGCCGCTGGTGGCCGCCGTCGCCGCGGCCAAGCAGTTCCTGACGTACGCCTCGGGCACCCCGTACCAGGAGGCGCTGGCGCGGATGCTGGAGGGCGTGGAGGAGTGGGCGGGGGAGCTGCGGGACACCCTGCGCCGCCACCGCGACCTGCTCAGCGACGGCCTCTCGCGGGCCGGGCTGCGTCCTTTCCGGGCGCAGGCGGGGTACTTCGTGCAGGCGGACGTACGGCCCTGGGGGTACGAGGACGGCGTGCGCTTCTGCCGCGAACTGCCCGGCCGCGCGGGCGTGGTGGCCATCCCGACCGCCGCCTTCTACCAGGGCGCGGGCGCCGCGTCCTGGCTGGTGCGGTTCTCCTTCTGCAAGCGGGAGGAGTCGATCCGTACGGCGGTGCGGCAGCTCGTCGCGGGCCGCTGAGCTGGGGAGTGCCGCGGGAGAGGGAGTCGGGCGGGCCCGAAGAGGGGCCCGGTCCCGGGCGAGTTGAAGGCCGAGCCGTAAGAAAGCTGAACGCAAAACGGCTATATCGATCAGGTCGGCTGTGCTATCCCGGATACAGCGCATCGAGGGCGCAATTGGCGCACTGAGGGGGAACCTCGATGAATGACCTGGGACCTGGCACGGCGCCGCCCGACGAGGGCGGCGGACATCGGTACGGACGGGGGGCCGTGTGGGCGGCGGTCACAGCGGTGGGCACGCTCCTGGGCGCGCTGGTGCCGCTGATCATCGCCCAGACCAACAGCCCTTCGCCGCCCATCGTCGTCGGCGGCGGCGGTACGTCCACCTCGTCGGCCCCGAAGGCGGTGGATCCGCCGACCACGCCGACGCGGACGACCGACCCGCCGGCCCCGGATCCGCCCACGTCGGATCCGCCGACCAGTGACCCGCCGACCTCCGATCCGCCGCGCGGTGAACTGAACGCTGCTGAACAGGAATTGGCGGACTTCGTCACCAACGATGCTTTATCAAGCTGTTTTTCATCAACCGCGAGCGTTTCCGGCGCATCGGCGGTCATCAACTGCCGTGTACCGGACGGTGGTCCCTCGCGCAATCCGCTGGCGATTGCCTTCGAAACGCGTTCGGACCTCAATACCTGGATGGCGGGGGAGAAGGACGACTACACGGTCACCGACTCCTCCGCCCGGTGCACGGCGGGTGACGACTTCAAGGGGACGTGGAACTACAAGGGCGCACGGACCGGACAGCTGGCCTGCCACCGGACCGACGCCGGGTACTTCCGGATCGCCTGGTCCTTCGACGAGCGTCTGGTGGTCGTGGTCGCCTCGAACAAGGACGAGACGAAGCTGATCACCTGGTGGAAGGCCACTCCGGTCACTCCGTGAGCCCCCGCCGTCCCGCGCGCCCCCGCCGCCCCGTGCGGCCTCGTTTTCCCGGGTGCGCCGCGTGTCCTGCCGGGCGCCCCGTACCGCGAGCGCCCCACGACTGCCCCCGTGCGCGGCTCCCGGAACCTCTGGACTTCCTCAACTGTGCTTTGAGATCACCGGGAGCAGGGCAGGAGCCCCGCACGAAAGACAAATGAGGGGCCCGGCCGGTGCGAAACGCGGCGGGGTCTATCACGGCAAGTGGAGCGAATGCCTCGCTTCGGGGGAATGGAAGGAGTGTGAGGCAGAGATGGCTTTTCTGGTCTTTCTGGCGATCTGCGCGGTAGTCGTGGGACTGGTGACGACGGCGTCACGCAGTGGGAGTCGTAAAGGCACATGGAGCCGGGGCTCCAGTAGTGGCGGCAGCAACAGTTGGTGGGTCGGCGGCGGGGACTCCGGATCGTACGGCGGCTCGTCGTGCGGCAGCGGCCACCACCACGGCGGCCATTCCTCCTGCGGCAGCTCGTCCTCCTGTGGAGGCGGAGGCGGAGGCGGCGGGGGCGGCGGCTGCGGAGGCGGCGGCGGTTCCTGACGTTGCCGGACGGCCGATGCCGGACGGCCGATGCCGGGCGGTCGGCGCCGAGCGGTATGGGCGCGGACGGGTGCGGATGGGGCGCGGCGCCAATGCCCGCCCCAATACCCCTCCACTGATTCTCCACAAGGCCCCGCATATGCAGCAGGCCGTGCCACACATGCGGGAGTCCCATGCTTGGCCGCATATGCGCCCGGCGCGTCACAACACCCGTCGGGTGATTCTCCTTTGAACAACTGAACCGTTTAGCCCTCTGAGGGATGGAAACCCGGCGAAGATGGGTAAAAGCGCTGTGGGCCCCGCGTGTTTCATGATTCCCTCTCTCATGAAAATTCCACTTCTCGGACCCTTGCGTGGGCACGAGCCGGCAGCCAGTTATTTCCCTGGTCCTCCTCCGGGGCGGGCCGGCCCACCATCCACTGCGTGCTTGCGGAGCCGACCCATGCTCACGACCTTGAAGACGGCCTACACCGACACTCGCGCATCCGACCTCGCCTGGGCGCTCGGCCGCGAGCCGCTGCCGGCGCTCGCCGTCCTCGACCTCCAACTGGGGGACGCCAGCGTCCAGTTGAGGCTGCTCGGCGCCTCGCACCAGGTGCTACTGGAAGAAGAGCACGGCACCTGTTCGGAGACGGTCGCCTGCATGCCCGGCAGCAGCACCCCGCTCCCGCTCGGCGTGGCGAAACGCATCGGCGACTGGGAGTACGAATTCGCCGCCCATGTCGAGACGCTGTCGCGCGGCTCCTTCGCCGGGCGCGCCCAGGAACTCCTCGCCCTGGTCGCCGAGCACCCCTTCGGCCTGGCAGGCACGTTCCCCGGCGCGCCACACGCCTTCACCGCCATGCTGGCCCAGCGCGAACACGGCCAGGTGCGCTGGCGCACCTGGCACGCCTACCCACAGGAGGGACGCCTGGTCGCCACGCGCACACGCGTGGGCGTACGAGCAGTGGCCACCCTCTAGGCGTGCGAGCAGTGGCCACCCTCTAGCGGTGTCGGCCCTCAGGGCGCTTCCGACACCGCGGAGATCCGTCAGCAGCGCCCTAGCCCCTGCTGACCTGCCGTGATCACTGATAGTGCATCAAACCGCCCGTGCGGGAGGCATATTGCACTCTTGTGGGTGACAGGGGGCGACCTGGTCGTCACGTAGCGTTCACCGCATGATCGACCCGCCAGAGCCCCGCGCCTCCGGTGCTGTCGTCCCACCGGAGGCCAAACCGGCACGGCTGCCCGTGTCGGCCGGGCTCGGCCGTCTGCTCGTCCTCGCCGTGGTCTTCCTCTGCGCCGCCTGCGGCCTGGTCTACGAACTCGAACTGGTCGCCCTGGCCTCGTATTTGGTCGGCGACTCGGTCACCCAGGCCTCCGTCGTCCTGTCCGTCATGGTCTTCGCGATGGGCATCGGCTCCCTGCTCGCCAAGCGGCTGCGCTGCCGCGCCGCCGTCGGCTTCGGCGCGGTCGAGGCGGCCCTCGCGCTGGTCGGCGGCTGCTCCGCCATGGCCCTGTACGCCTGCTTCGCCTGGTTCGGCCAGTCCCGCTCCACCCTCATCGGCTTCTCGCTGGCCATCGGCATCCTCATCGGCGCCGAGGTGCCGCTCCTGATGACGCTGATCCAGCGGGTCCGGCGCCAGGACGCGGGCGGCGCGGTGGCCGACCTGTTCGCCGCCGACTACGTGGGCGCCCTCGTCGGCGGTCTGGCCTTCCCCTTCCTGCTCCTGCCGGTGCTGGGCCAGGTCACCGGCGCCCTGCTCACCGGCGCGGTGAACGCCCTCGCGGGCGGCGGCCTGGTCCTGTGGCTCTTCCGCCGCGACATGACGCCCCGGGCGCGCTGGGCCCTGCTCGCCGCCAACGCCGCCGTACTGCTGCTCCTGGCCACCGGCACCGCCCTGGTCGCCCCCTTCGAACGCGCGGCGCGGCACGCGGTGTACGGCTCCTCGGCGCGGGTCGCCGTCCAGACCGGCATCCAGGAAGTGGTGATGACCGGCAGCGCCGACGGCGGCGAAGGGCCCGGCCGGCTCGGCGCGGCCGCCGGCGGGCCCCGCCGCGGCCCGCTCGCCCTCTACCTCGACGGCCGGCTGCGGGTCAGCGCCGCCGACGAGTTCCGCTATCACGAGGCGCTGGTGCACCCCGCGATGTCCGGGTCCCCGCAGCGCCGCGTCCTGGTCCTGGGCGGCGGCGACGGCCTGGCCGTACGCGAAGTGCTGCGCCATCCCGGGGCGCGCGCGGTGACGGTGGTCGAACTCGACCCGGGCGTGGTCCGCCTGGCCCGCACCGACCCCGGCCTCTCCGCCCTGAACCGCCACTCCCTCGACGACCCGCGGGTCCGCGTGATCACCGCCGACGCCTTCGAGTGGCTGCGCGACGGCGCCCGCTCCGACGTCCGCCGCCTCGGCCCCTACGACGTCATCATCTGCGACCTCCCCGACCCCGGCATCACCGCCAGCACCAAGCTCTACTCCCAGGAGTTCTACGGCCTCACCACCCGCGTCCTGGCTCCCGACGGCCGCCTCGCCGTCCATGCCGGCCCGCCCGTCGCCCGCGCCCACGCCTACTGGACCGTCGACGCCACCATCCGCTCCGTGGGCCTGTCCACCCTCCCCTACCGCCTCCCCGGCCACCTGGCCACCTTCTCCGGCGGCCCGGACCGCTCGCTGACGCCGGGGGAGGGGGAGCGGGGGGCCGGGTGGTTCGGTGCGGAGGTACGCGGCGACGCCGGCGGGCCGGGCGTCTTCGCACCCGGCCGAGGCGGCGGACCGGGGCGGGCGGCCCACTACTGGGGATTCATCCTCGCCGCCCGCCGTCCGCCCGCCCTGCCCCCGGCACTCCAGCCGAACGCCATGTCCCACCGCGACCGTTCCCCGCGCGTGCCCGCCGCCGGCCCCGTCTCCGTACCTGTCCCGGCCCCCGTCCCCGTACCGAAGTCCGCCCCCGCCGTCCCCGCCACGCCCGCCACGCCCGTCGACGTACGGGTGCGCACCGACGACCGCATCCCCGGCCTGCCGCCCTCGACCCTCATCCACCCCCGCTACCTGGACTGACCCACGCCCGCCCCACTCCTCCCCCCTTCACCCCTCGCCTCTCCCACCTCCCCCGTACAGAAAGTTGTGCGGGACCGGGCACGCCTGTGGGGAGGGCTGGGTAGGCTCCGGTGCATGGAGCACGAGGTGTACGTTCCGTTTTCCGTCGGAACTGTCAGGCAGGCGCTCACCGATCCGGTGTGCGTGGCGCGCTGCGTTCCGGGGATCCAACTCGACGCCGACGGGGACCCCGCCGCCCCCGAGGGCCGGCTGCGCCTGCGTATCGGCTCCTCCACGATCACCTACCGCGGCACCCTCCACCTCACCGCTCCCGCCGACGCCCCCGACACCGTCGTCGTGCGCGCGTCCGGCACCGAGTCCCGCGGCGACGGGTCCGCCGAACTGGCCCTCACCGTGCGGCTGTCCGAGGCGGAGTCCGGCGAGGGGACGACCCTGACCTGCTCCGGTACGGTCCACAGCCAGGGCCGCCTGGCCGAAGCCGCCCCGCAGACCGCCGAGACGGCCGCCCGCCGCCTCCTCGACCGCTTCGCCGAGGCCCTCACCACCCACCTCACCGAGGCCGCGTCCGCTCCGGACGCCCCCGAACCCTCCGGCACCGCCGAGCCGACCGCCTCGGAGGTGTCCGACTCCGAGCCGGCCGTCTCCGAAACGCTCTCCGGCGACCCGGATCAGGCGGACACCGCCCATGACCCGGACCACCCCGACCACCACGGCGTCTTCGACACCGAGGTGCCGCCGCCGTCGCTGGACCCGCTCGCGGACGACGACGTGGCGGACGCGGCCCCGGCCGAGGCGGCCCACGCGCGCCGCACGATGATCGGCCGCAGCGCGGAGGAGGTCGACCACGCCCCGCCCCGCGGCCGCTACGCCCCGGTGCCCGCCCCCGAAACCACCTCGACCTCGGCCACCCTGCGCTGGGCCGCCCCCGCCGCCGCAGCCGTCCTCGCCTCCGCCGTCGTCGTAGGCCGCGTCCTGCGCCGCCGCCGCTGATCACCCCACCGAAAGCACGGCGGTGAACCTGCGGCCCGTCGTGAACCTGCGGTCCGGCGGAGCCTGGCCGCGCAGTTCCCCGCGCCCCTGACGGCCTTCGGGGGCCCACCGGCATCCGCCAATTCCGCCCGTCCACGCCGCCACCGCTCGCGTTGGGGGAAGGGCGGACGGGTGGGGAAAGCCCGCCGCGGGCGCAGCGTCGCCGCACTCGGCAGTGCCGCGAACCGCCGTGGCGCGACGCCGCCCGTCGGCCCCGCCCCGCGAAGGGCCCGCCCCGCGAAGGGCCCACCGCAGGCGGGGCGGTGGAGGTCGGTGTACCCGGCGCGCAGCGCCGTTCGCGGGGTTAGGGTCGGGGCGTGAGTAGTGACGAGACCGCGCAGAGCGCGCCCGTGCGGCTGGCCGCCGGGGACACCGAGCTGACCGTGCACCCGGACAACGGCTGCCGCCTCGGCAGCCTCCGCGTCGGCGGCACCGAACTCCTGCGGCAGGGCGCCAAGTACGGCTGCTTCCCGATGGTCCCGTGGTGCGGCCGCATCGACCAGGGCCGCTTCCGCAACGGCGGCGCGCTGCACCAGATGCCGGTCAACTCCCCGCCGCACGCCATCCACGGCACCGGCCGCAACCTCGCCTGGAAGACGGCCCGCGCCTCCGCGACCTCCGCCGCCTTCACCTACGACCTCACCGACCCGGCCGCCGCCCCGTGGCCGTACCCCGGCAAGGTCACCCAGCTCGTCGAGCTGGCCGAGGACGGCGGCTCGCTCACCCTCACCATGGGCGTGGAGACCACCGGCGACTCCTTCCCCGCGCAGGCCGGCTGGCACCCCTGGTTCGTACGGAACCTGGGCGACGGCGGCGAGGACGTACGCATCGGCTTCACGGCGCAGTGGCAGGAGGAGCGCGGCGCGGACCACCTGCCCACCGGCCGCCGTATCGACCCCGAGCCCGGCCCCTGGGACGACTGCTTCGGCATGCCGGAGGGCGTGGACGTCACCCTGACCTGGCCGGGCCGGCTGGAGCTGAAGGTCGCCGCGCGCGCCGAGTGGGTCGTGGTCTACGACGAGCAGGCCGAGGCCGTCTGCGTCGAGCCGCAGTCCGGCCCGCCCAACGGCCTGAACACGCTGCCCCGGCTGGTCACCCCGATCGACCCGCTGGAGATCTCCACGACCTGGAGCTGGCGCACCCTGGCCTGAGGGCCCGCCTGCGGAACCAGGCTCTAAGCTCGTGCGCATGAGTGACGACGTGCGCGGCGCGCTGCTGCAGCAGATCAAGGACAAGGCCGTGGTGCACGGCAAGGTGACGCTTTCCTCCGGCAAGGAGGCCGACTACTACATCGACCTGCGCCGGATCACCCTGGACGGCGAGGCCGCGCCGCTCGTCGGTCAGCTGATGCTCGACATCACCGCCGACCTGGACTACGACGCGGTCGGCGGGCTCACGCTCGGCGCCGACCCGGTCGCCACCTCGATGCTGCACGCCTCCGCCGCCCGCGGCCGCCGCCTGGACTCCTTCGTCGTCCGCAAGGCCCAGAAGACGCACGGCATGCAGCGCCGTATCGAGGGCCCGGACATCAAGGGCCGCCGGGTGCTGGTGGTCGAGGACACCTCCACCACGGGCGGCTCGCCGCTGACCGCCGTCGAGGCGGCGCGCGAGGCCGGTGCCGAGGTCGTCGCGGTCGCCACGATCGTGGACCGCGGCGCCGCGTCGGCCATCGCCGAGGCCGGTCTGCCGTACATCACCGGCTACCAGCTCACCGACCTCGGCCTGGCCTGAGCGCCGGCGGGCGGCAGTGGGTGCCACCGCGCAGCGACGAGCGGTGGCCGGGTCCGTCAAGCCCGCGCGCCTGTCGCAGTTGTCACGACTTGCGCCGCGGCAAGAAGTGACTTAGGTCCCGTCAGCCGGTGCGAAAAGGCCTGACCAGCGACTTCGTCGAGGGGGGGGGGGGGGGGGGGGGGGGGGGGGG
>NZ_JBSIBZ010000095.1:0-37322 GCF_058245575.1 Streptomyces sp. UF-297
GGGGGGGGGGGGGGGCCCCCCCCCCCCCCCGGGAGTGCTGGCGTGTCACGCGTTGACCAGCTCGGCGGCCTTGGCACCCTCGTGTGCCGGGGTCTCGGTCCGGTGGCTGTCATGTGCCGTGGGCCGCAGGTCGCTTACGTACCGGTGGGCGGTGGGGCGGCTTAGCGTGATGCCGGCCTCGGCAAGATCAACCAGCAGGGCCTCTGTGATGGCGTTGGTGCTCCGCTGGTCGTCAGCAGTGATCCGAGCGGCGTAGAGCGCTTCAAGAGCGGCGCGCTTGGTGGGGTAGCTACGCAGGTGCCGAAGCGACTGCGGCTCCTCGTCCTGGGCATGCTCCTGGTCCTCGCCGTGCTGCTTCGGCACACGGGCCGTAACCGTGGATGTGCCGATCTGTGCCGCTGCCGCCGTCAAAGCCTCGGTGCAGTCGTCGGTGCTGGCGTGTGCCTCGATGGGTAGTGCGGGCGCTGGTGCGCCGGAGTGTGCCGGGGGCGGTGTGCCGATCTGTGCAGCCAGGGCGGCCTCGGCCTCGGCGGCCAGGGCCTCCATGTGTCGGGTGTGCTGCTCCAGCGTCTCCACGGCACGGGCGTGTTCCTCGGATGTGCCGCTGATGTGCCAGGGGGACTCAGCCGCGGTGATGTCGAGCTCAGTTGCATACCGGCGCTGTGCCACCCGGGCCCGGTAGAGCTGGCGCTGATCCTCGTTGGTGGCGATCTCGGCCCGGTCCTGTGTCGCCGCCAGCCGCTTGGCGATCTTGGCTCCCTTGGACTTCCCACGGTCCTCGTCGGACAGCCGGTAGTAACGATCGGCCAGGTCCACGGCCTTGTCCAGCGCGCGCCCCCGGGCAATGTCCTGGGCTGTGCGGGCGCGGTGGGCCAGGCCCAAGCGGGCCATTAGGCGCTCCCGCAGATCTCGCAGAACGAGGGCCGTGGGAGCTTGTGACTCATCGCCGCTGCGGTGCTTGAGTTCCAGGCCCAGCGCGGCGTGTGCCGAGAGGGCAGCGCCAAAGGATCCGACGATGACACGCACGATGGTGGCGGTGGTGAAGCCGCCGCCCTCGTGCCATGCGGGGACGGCAGAGAGGCCTGCGAAGGCCCAGACGGCACCGCCGTACCATCCCGGGCTCCTGTTGGGACCAGCCAGGCGCTCACGGGCACCCAGGACGCACATGGCCAGAAGTGATTCGAAAGCGGCACATGACAGGATCCGCTCCAGATCCCCGGTCATGCCCAGTCCATCCGCGGTAAATCGGTAGCTCGTATTGAGGCTGACGCTGGTGCAAACCACGAACGCGATGGCGGCCGCGACTGTGCCAGCGCTGAACTTCCGCCGCTGCGGTCCCTCTGTGCCGTCGGCCTGAGCGTCCTCAGGTGTCGTGCCAGTGTCTGGCTGCCTCAGTCTGCGGTACATCACCACGCATGTGCCGACCGCAAGCACCGTGGCCATCATGGTGGTGATGGCCAGTGTGATGGGGCTGTTCGTGAGTGCTGTGAGGTCCGGTGCGGTCACTGCCTCTCCCCCACCTGGCGCGCGGCACGGGTGTGCTGCGGGTTGTCGGGGGCCGTAATCTGGTCCATGGGGGAGTCTCCTCCTCTGTGTGGGGCCCCGGAGGCGCGCTTCTGTGGTGGTTGGGCGTCTCTGGGGTCTTTCCTTGCTGCTGATAGCTGCTAGCTCGCTTGCGAGCACGTAAGTGTGCTCGCTAGCGAGCTTGCTGGCTCTCTTGCAAGCGCTTTAGTTCGCTGGGGTAGGCACGCTTCAGTGCGTGCTCTACGGCCTGCCGCTGGCTCCATCCGCGCTCGTCGCAGATCTCCTGAACCAGTTCCGCTATCAGCGGTTCGACCCGGACATTGAGTTGGACAACAGGTGCAGGCCCTCGACGCACACGGCGCTTCGGGGCGGGAGGCGTCGCCTGGGCCACTGGCCTAGCTGGGTCTTGGCCCGCATTGGGGTCCGGACGCGGGCGAGGGTTGGGGCGGTCGTCTGCGCTCGTGTCGTCTGCGCTCGTGTCGTCTGCGCTCATGCGAGAACCCTTTGCAATGTCAGTTCGCGGTACGCCGCGAGGATTTTGCGCCCAGAGGCGTACTTGCCGTAGAACTCCCCGGCGGCCTTGCACTCCTGAACGATGACGCGCTCTTCGACATAGGGAGTCAGCAGCATGCCGGGCATGGTCCTCTGGAACTCGCCTACGGCGCGCAGGGCGTCACGCGTCCATACGGCTCCCTTGTATGCGGCCCCCAAGATGATGCCCACTTCTTGGGGCAGGTGGCTGGGGGCCCCGATTTCTGCTTTGTATTCCTTGAACTTCCGGACTGTGGTCTTTGCACCGTCCACCCCGTCCAGGCCGTCCTCGTTGGGCCTCGCCGCGTACACAATGCGGGTGCAGGCGTTGAGTCCGCCAAGAGTCAGAACGCCGCCTTGCCGGTTGGGGAAGTCGAACACCACCAGTCCTGCCCGTGTACCGATCAGGCTGCGCCGGAGCCGTAGCTCCGCGTGGTCATCAGGGCTCTTCTCATGGTTGGACAACGACCGCTCGGCGGGGATGACTCGAAGATTCCGCGGCCACCCCTTCTCAGGGTCGAGCGGTACGGCAAGCGCATCGGCCCATCCCTCTACGTCGTTGGAGGCAAAGATGGCGCCCATTGACATGCCGGGCTCGCTCGGCGTCGCTCCGGTCAGCTTGGTTGTGGCCGCTCGCGGGTCCAGGTCACCCAACACCACTTCTTCGTCTGGGTACTCCAGTGCGTGGGCCACGGCCATGGACACGGCGGTCATGGTCTTGGTGACGCCGCCAGCTTCGGAGTAGGAGCCGACGACCTCGGGCTCTTCTGTCATAGCGCACATGCTAGCTGGCTCGCTGGCTCACTGGCTCGCTTATACGCACACTTGCTAGCAAGCACGCTAGGAAGCGAGTAGGTTCAATCGTGGAAAGAGGGGCCGGGCTGGCACCCGGCCCCTCGTAGGCGGGCCCGTAGCCGTTTGCGTCTCGTCGGCGGGCCCTGGTGATCCCTGCTGGAGGAATCATGCTCAGGGTAGTGGTGGAGGAGCGTCTGCCGGACGGCCGGACGCGTGTTCTGGATGCGCGCCCGGTCGCTGCGGACGCAAGGCCTGAGTGCGCCGCGGACCGGACGGCGGGGCGCCCGGCAGCGTCTCGGCGTCTGTACGACGATGATCTGTGCGTGGTGGCCGTTGCTGTAGGGGTGATGCGCTGATGTCGGAGTATGGGCAGCGCGCTGACGGTCCGTTCACCGTCTCGGTGATGCGGGCAGATGCCGGGTGGGCTCTGGTGCCTCCAGGGCCGGCGGTGACGGATGACCTGGTGGCACTCGCCGCGTCACTGAATCGTGCGGGGGAATCGTCGGTGTCGGGGCTGCTGCCGTACGTCGACCGGCGCAACGAATTCGGCCGATCACACTCCTAGGTTCTTGCAGCAAGGGGCCCCGCAGCCAAGAATGGTGCGGGGCCCGTTGCCTTTTCCCGTAGAGCGTTTTACGGGCGGGTGGCGCCGAAATAGTCGGCGCTCGGCATGGCCCGGTCCAGGGGGACGACCTCGACATTTTTACCTGTCCGCGGCGCCTGCACAATCTGACCATTGCCGTAATAGATGGCAACGTGGTAAATGCCGCTGGCTCCGCTCTTGGACCAAAAAATCAGGTCCCCAACCTGGAGTTGATTGCGGTCTATGGGGCGGCTGGCGGTGGCCTGGTACTGGTCGGCGGCGACGCGGGGGAGCTTGACGGTGTGCCAGTAGGCGAGCTGCACCAGCGAGCTGCAATCGAATCCCTGGTGGGTGCTGGCGAAGCACGCACCATGCAGGTACCCATTGCGGCCGTCACAGAATCCCGTGGAGGGGCCGTCGGGGGTCCCTCCTCCCCAGACGTAGGGGGTACCGAGGTACTGGGCGGCCCGCCGCGCGGCGTCGGGGCCGGCGCCGCTGCCGGATACAGCGGAGATCGTTTTGACCCACTTTTTCGCGTTGATCACGATTGTTGATATGTAGCCAGTGGTTTCCTTGTACGGGGGAACACCGCCGTATTTCTCCACTGCCCCCCATCCCGCGTTGTACCCAGCCAGAGTGAGGGCAACGGGGTCACCGGAAAACCCTGAATCCTTGGCCCGTTTGTAGAGGGAGCACATGAATTTTCCCTGAGCCATGATGGCGTCCGGAGGATCCGTCGGGCTGTTGATCCCGTTGCCGTCGGCGTCCTGACCGTAGCTGTTGTACGTCGACGGAAGGAACTGGGCTATGCCGACGGCTCCGGCGCTGCTGGATATGGTGGGGTTGAAATTGGATTCGGCCTGCCCCTGGGCAACCAGCAGGGCGGGCGTGATGCCCTCGCACAGGGCGCCGGCCTTCAAGTACCACTGCACGTACGGGCGGGCGCCTGCGGGCACGGCCGCCACGTTGAGTCCGGCGGTCGCCATTCCACCGAAACTCGGCACGGCGCCGGCCACGGCCAGCACGCCGCAGCCGATCGCCAGGACAGGCAGTGCCACGGCGGCGGCCGCGGCGGCAACGGCCGCGTTCTTGCTGCTCATTCGATCCCCCCTCTGCCGCTCTGGCGGTCACGGATGCGGCGGCGGCGGTCCTCGCGCCCGGCCTCCCATGCGGCCTGCCACCGTTTCGGGCTCACGCGGTAGGCGGCCGCCCATACTGCTGGCTGGCGCACGGAATAGACACCGTTTTCCACCCGGCTGACCATTTGGACACTCACGCCGATTGATTCGGCCACGTCCCGCTGCGTCTGCCCGTGCGCCTGTCTGAGGGCCTTGAGGGTCTCGGGGCCAGCAAGGGGCGCCAGCTCATCCGTAGTGGTGCCGAGGGCCTGGGCGAGCGCGGTCACCACGCGGGCGCCTGGCCGCCGGGCGCCGCTTTCGGCTGCGCGTACGGTTTTCGGATTCACTCCCGCCAAAACGGCCAATTCATCACAACTCAACCCCGCCTCATTTCTCAGCTCACGCATGCGATTTGGCTGAAAACCATCCATGCCCGGAGAGCGATTCATCGGACCCAACTTATATAAGTAACCATTGACAGCAACTCATGCTAGCGTCAGAGTTGGAGCATCAAAAGTACCGGGGGGTTCAACGATGAGTCACACCACCAGAGTTGGAGACGCGATCGCCCGCTTCGCGGTTCTCGGTGCACACGGGGGAGCGGGCACTACGACCGTGACGCGATTCCTCGACCCGGATGGGCGGGCTGGCTCGTTGGAGTTGGCACGCGGGATACCGCTGCCGACGGGATACACGCCGGTTGTGGTTTCCCGCTCCACGGCCTCCGGAATGAAAGATGCGGCCCGCCTGATGGGCGCTTGGCATCCTCAACTCCCGCCGCCGTGGCTGGTGATCGTCCAGGATGCGCCGCTGCCTCTGCCGAAACCAGTGGTTTTTCGTCGGCGCACGTTGGAGCATCGTCTGGCCGGTGTCGCCGAGGTCCCCTATCTCGTCCAGCTCCGCAGTGTGGATGAGCCTCGGGACGCCCTGACCCACCGTGCCGTACAGCGGGCCGCGCATCAGCTGCGGCTCCGTCTCGGCCTTCCTGAATAGAAAGGAGCACGACCGTGTCTCACTGGCTGCACGCCACCTATGACATTCTCGCGGCACCGGCCGACACCGGGGGAACGAGCTGGGATTCCGGCCCCAAGGCCCCGCCGGGGATGGAAAAGGTCTTTCCCGAGTGGATCGGCTGGGGAAAATGGATTGCGATCGGGCTGGGCATTCTCGGCCTGACCGCCTGCGGAATCATGATGATGATCGGCCGCCGCAACCGCTCGCACCTGTCGGCCGAGGGCGCCAACGGCCTTCTGTGGGTGATGGGCGGCCTGTCCGTGGTGAGCCTGGCCGCTGGCGTCGTCCCCAACGTCATCAGCGGATAGGGGCGGGACGATGACGCTCAACCTCCAGCAGCAGGCGGCCCGCCGGATGCGGCGCCTGGTCGTCGGCCTCGTCGTGGCCGTCGTTGTCCTCGCGGCCGTCATCGTCGGGCTGGTCGCCACGGGCAGCAGCTCGGGCAACACCGCCCCGCAGGGCGGCGGCCCGCAGTCGCCCGGGCCCTCGCAGACCCCGTCATCGGCCCCGACGCTGGACGATGACGGGGCCGGCTACGTGGCGCCGGAGAACTGGGTAAAGCTGCCGGACGGCACCGAGAAGGCGAACGGTCTGCCGGTGAAGTTCCCGCACACCGAACAGGGCGCGGTGTCCATGATGGTCGCCTCCTCGCGCAACTCCTTCTCGTGGGACGCGAAGCAGGTGGAAACCGGGATCCGCACGTACGTGGTCAAGGAGTACCGGGACAAGATGGCCTCCGCGGCCCCGCAGGGGGCCCAGGGAGTCCGCGACCACATCGGCCTGCCCTCCGGCGGGAAGATCCCCGAGGGTGCGACGCTGAACGCCTGGCCGGTCGGCGTGCAGTGGAAGGCAGACAGCGCGGACAGCGTCCAGGGCTTCGTCCTGGTCCGCCTCACCTCCACCACGGCCGCCGGGCAGAAGCCCAAGACGGAATTCGTGTCCCTGCCCAGCAAGGCCGTGTGGGAGGAGGGGGACTGGAGGATCACCCCCACGCCCCCGGGCGACACGCCGCAGGCGCCGCAGCCGGCCGACTTCGGCACGGCCGCCTTCAACTCCCGCGGCTGGACGGCCATTCAGGAGGGGGACCGGCGCTGATGAAAACGGTATGGGCACGTCTGGGGGCCGCGCTGGCGGCGCTGCTGATGCTGGCGGGGCTGTGTGCTCCCGCGGCCACGGCGGCGCCGTCCGGTCCCGTGCAGGCTGCGGCCGTCCAACCGGCCATGTCCAAGAAGGGGTGGGATCCCTGGTCGATAGCGTGCGCCAGTTCAGTTCTGCCGTTCCCGCCCGCGCAGATCGCCGGACTGGCCGCCTGCGGTAAGAAGGTCGCCGACAAGGCCGCTCCCGAGGTCGGGAAAAAGGTCAAAGACACCGTGGTGGAGGGCCTGAACGCCACGATCAAGCCGTTCGCGGACGGGGTCGCGAAGTTCACCGCCGACATGATCAAAACGGGGGTGTCGTGGTGGCTGCTGACGGACAGTGTGCAGATCAAGGACACGGGCGTCATCGAGGACAAGAAGGACCCGTCCTCGTCCATTTCCCTGCACGCGATCATGCTGGGAATCGGAACCATGATCGCAATCCTGATGGCGATCTTCCAGGGCATGCGCACCATCATCCAGCGCAAGGGCCAGCCACTGGTACAGGCCATGCAAGGACTGATCCTGAACGTCCTGGTGATCACCGTGGGAGTCGGCGTCATCGATTCGCTGCTGGTCGCCTCGGACGAACTCACCAAGGCAATCCTGAAAGCGGGATTCGGTGAGAACGACGCACCGGAGCGAATGGCCGCGATGCTGCTGCCGCAGATCGGCAATCCCGCCGGGATTCTGCTGATGGCACTCGTCGTCTTCCTCGTCGGCGGGATTCAGGTCGTGCTGCTGTTTCTGCGTCAGGCGGCAATTCCCATTCAGGCGATGTTGCTGCCCGTGGCCGGTGCCGGGCAGATGGGCGCGGACACCGCCCGCCAATGGCTGCCGCGTCTCATCACCGCAATCCTGACGATCATCTGCTACAAGCCGATGGCAGCGTTGATCATCACTATCGGGTTCATCGAGATCGACAACGGGTCGGGCATCGTGGACTGGCTGCGCGGCGTCGTGACGCTGGTCCTGTCGGTCCTCGCGATGAAGGCCCTTATGACGCTCTTCGCTCCCATCGGCATGGCGGTGGGCAGTGCCTCGGCCAGTGGCGGCATCGCGGGGGGCCTCATGGGCATGGTCTCGGCCGGCGGCGGCGCCATGGGCGGGGCGGGCGGCTCCGGCGGCTCCGGTGATTCGGGCGGCACTTCGGCCGCTGACCACGCCAGCTACATGGACCGTTCCGGCCCGGCCGGCGGTGGACGCGGCGGCAGCGCGGGCGCGCCGGCTGAGGGCGACACCGCCGTTCAGCACGCGTCCAGCAACGCGCCGAACCAGGCGGCCCCAGCCGCGCAGGGCGCCGAGGCGGGGGCTGCGGCCTCCTCGTCGGGCGGCGCGGCGGCGGGCGCGGGCGCGTCCTCCTCGTCGGCTGCGGCCGGTGCGGGAACCGCGGCCGGTCCGGTGTCCATCGCGGTCGTGGCCGCCGAGGCAGGCAACAAGGCGAAGAACACCAGCGCGAACACGATGGGAGGCACGGAGTAATGGCAGCAAACGGCAACGAGCCGACCCTGTACGGCGGTTGGCGCCGCTCGTACTCGATCGGCGTCGGCCACCTCAATACCGGCCAGACGCTGATCCTGGTCGCCTCCGTGGTAACCGTGCTGCTGGGCGTGGTGATCGGCGGCCTGCCCACGCTGCCCGTCACCCTGCCTATCGCGCTGACCGTCGTGGTGCTGGCCGTCTGGCAGCGGCACGGTATGCCGCTGCTGTCCTACGTGGCCAACATGGCCCGCTGGCGCCTGGCGTCCGTGCGCTCGGAGACCTCCTACCGGGGCCAATTCCTGCCCTCGCCCGAGGCCCTGGACCTGCCGGGGATGGCGGCGCCCACCAAGCTGGTGCGGGCCGAGGCGGCGGGCGCGGGGCACCCGGTGGGCCTGGTGTGGAACCAGCGCACCGGCAGGATGACGGCCACGCTGCTGTTGCAGCCGGCCGGGTCCCTGCTGGCGTCCGGGTCGACGGTGGACGCGGCGGTGGGGGCCTGGGGGCAGGCGCTCTCCAACCTGGCTGATGAGGAGCCGGTACTGGCCGCCTCGGTGACCCTTCAGATCACCCCGTCCTCCGGCACGGCGCTGACCGAGCATGTCAACCAGCGCCGTGATCCGGGCGCCCCGCAGGCGGCTAAGGATGCCGTGCGCGAGCTGGTGGCCCGCGCGCCGCGGGCCTCCGCCCAACTGGCGGCGTGGTTCTCGCTGGTGATCGACCCGGCCCGGGCCGCAGAACGGCCCGACAACCCCGCCGAGGCGGCGGCCGTCGCACTCGGCGTCCTCGACGGCGTCGACCTGGCCGGGGCCGGGGCGGACGTGCTGCGGCCCGCCACGGACAACGACATCAAACGGCTGGTGCGCGGGGGGTTCGTGCCTTCCGACATGGACGCCCCGGAAAGCGAGATCGCCGACCTGATGTGGCATGAGGTGGGCCCGGTCTGGGCCGAGGATGCCAAAGAGGTCTATGAGCACGACAAATGGCTGTCGGCCTCGTACGTGCTGCGGGCCGCGCCGCGCAAGGACGTGCCCTATGACGTGCTTCTCAAGTTGCTGGCGCCCGGTCAGTTCGCGCGGCGCGTGACGCTGGCCTACCGGGTGCTGCCCACCGATGAGGGGGCGGCCCTGGTCGAGCGCGAGATCAACGCGGTGGATGCGCGGGCGGAGTACCGCCAGCGCACCAAGCGTTCCACCACGCACCGCGAGCGCGTAGACGCACAGCGGGCCAGCCGTACCGCCACCGAAGAGGCGACGGGCTCGGCGATGACGCAGTGGTCCGTGTATGTGACGACCACCGTGGGCGACCCCGCGCACCTGGCGGCCGCCCGGCGGGAGGTCGAAAAGGCGGCCAAGGCGGCGGGCGGGATGCGCATGCGGCCGGCCTACGGCGCTCAGGCGGCCGCGCACGCGCTGGGGCTGCCGCTCGGTATCAATCCGCTGGTGTGAACAGGGAGCAGACGATGAAACGACGCGGCGGCAAGAACACCGCAGCAGCCGCCCGTACGGACGCCACGGCGTCCCGGCTCGTGAAGGGAGCCGGGACGCCTGAGGGCGACCCTAGCGGTACCTGGCGGCTGAACCCCAAAGTGATCGCGGGCCGGTACGGGTGGCCGGGCGCCGGGCGGGGCCGGGCCGCGAACCTGGACAAAGGCTCGGTCTACATCTCCAGCACCGCGCAGGCGGCGGGCCTGTACCCGTTCGTGCTGGGTGCGGGCCTGCCCGCTCAAGGGGTGCCGATCGGCCCTGACATCCTCACCCATGAGCTGGTGTGTTTCGATCCGGCCGGGTGGGTCGGCTCGCTGGTGAACAATCCGGGCGTGTGGATCCAGGCACAGCCGGGCGTCGGCAAGTCGGCCATTGCCAAGCGGATTTCAATGGTCTACAGCGCCTACGGCTTCAAGGTCGTGGTGCCCGGTGATGTGAAGGGGGAGTACAGCGAGCTGGTCAGGGAGCTGGACGGGCAGGTGGTCCGCATCGGCCGGGGCTTGGACCGGCTCAACCCCCTGGACAGCGGGCCGCTGCGGCGCCTCCTGCCGACCCTGGCCGCCTCGCGCCAAGAGGCGCTGCTGGCCGAGATAAACGGTCGGCGGCAGGAATTGCTGCATGCCCTGCTGGCGACCGAGGTAGGGCTGGGACGGCGGCCGACGGCTACTGAGGCCAATGTGGTCGGGCACGCGATCAAGCTGGTGTCCGCCGGACTGCTCGGCGTCGATCCGGTCATCCCCGATGTGGTCAAGGTGCTGCGGGACGGCCCGCAAGAGCTGTGGCAGCGGCTGATGGTCGACACCGAGGACGACTACCGGCGCCAGGTACGGGAGGTGACCCTGGCCCTGGAAAACCTCTGTGACGGCCCGCTGGCCGGGCTGTTCGATGGGCAGACCTCGCAGCCGCTCGATCTGGACGCCCCGGCCCTGTCGGTGGATCTGTCCGCACTGCTGACCGCCGGGGACACGGTGGTTTCCGCCGGCCTGCTGGCCACCTGGGCGTACGCCTACAGCTCGATCGACTCGGCGCGGGCGGTGGGGCTGATGGATTCCCCCCTGGTGATCCCCCTGGACGAGATGTGGCGGGCTCTGCGGGCGGGGCCGGGCATGGTCGCGGCGTTCGACGCCATGACGCGTCTGAACCGGCAGAAAGCCGAGGTGACCATGTTCATCACGCACTCCCTGCGTGACCCGGAATCGCTGCCGACCGCGGAGGACCGGGCCAAGGCACTGGGCATGATCGACCGGTGCGACTCTGTCGTCCTGGGCGCGTTGTCCGTCGGCGAGCTGGAGCGGCTGAGCGAACAGCGGCCGCTCACCGATGCGGAGATCAAGCTGATCTCGTCGTGGTCGGACGGCGGCAACACCAGCCACCTGGACGGCACCAACTCAAAGAAGGTCCATCCCGGCCGCGGCAAATACATGATCAGGCTCGGCACCCGCCCGGGCACTCCGGTACGGCTCGATCTCACACCGGGTGAAGAGGATCTGTACGACACCGACAGGGCGATGAAGAAGAGCCAGCAACGCAAGGGGGCGGCGGCATGACGAACGATCAGAGCAGGGGGCCGGTGGCCGGGGGCGGCATCGCCGCCCCGGTGATCGTGCTCACCGTGGTGTTCGGCGGCGGGGCGCTGTTCACCGCCGCGTGGCTGGGCGGCACCATCGGGGCCGCACTCGGCGGCGGGGGCTGGGCGCCCCCGTCCTACTCGATCTCCAGCCTCTTTCACTTCGTCAAGGGCGGCCCGTCCGCGCTGTGGCCAGCTGCCCCGACCGGCGGCCTGGTGGGTGTCCTGGCCACGGTCGCCCTGCTCCTGGCCGTGCTCGTGGTCGGCGCGGTGTGGGCATGGCGCCGCTTCTCCCGCCCGTCCGGGCTGGCCGGACCGCGGGAGATGGCGGCGCTGGCGCCCAAGGCGGCCGCCGAGCGCGCCCGGCAACTGCGGCCCTCCCTCTCGGACGTGAAGGAACTCGCGCCGGCCGACCACGGCGTGCCGCTGGGCGTGCTGGAACCGAGCGGGCCCGCTCTGTACGGCTCCGATGAGGACACCTACACCGCCGTCATGGGCCCCCGGGCCGGCAAGACCACAGGACTTGCCGTGCCGGTCCTGCTGGACGCGCCCGGCCCCGGGATGCTGACCAGCAACCGCAACGACGCTTACGCGATCACCTACCGCGAGCGCGGTCGCTACGGCCGCAACACCTGGCTGTTCGACCTTCAGCAGATCACCTACTCCCCCCGGGAGGTGTGGGTGGATCTGCTGTCCTCGGCCCGCAGCATCGAGGGCGCCCGGCGCCTGGCCATGCACTTCATCAACACCGACGCCGACACCCGGGCGAAGGATGATTTCTGGTCCAAGGCGGGCACGAACACCTTGATGGGGCTTTTCCACGCGGCGGGGGTCTCCGGCGCCACCATGGCAGATGTGCTGCGGTGGTTGGACACTCCGGCCGACCGCGCCCCCATCAACGCGCTGAAGAGCACCAATCCGGTGCTGGCGTCCCGGCTGAGCGCAACGGTCAGCGGGGCAGTCGAGACCCGTGACGGCATCTATGAGACGGCCCGTCAGGCCACCTCGTGCCTGCTGGACCCCGAGATCATGGCATGGGTGCTGCCCGACAAGCATCGGCCGCAATTCAAGGCGTACGACTTCGTCACCAGCAAAGACACCGTGTATCTGCTGTCCAAGGACGGCGGCGGCTCCGCGGCCGCCATCACGGCCGCCATCGCTGACCTGGTGTTCCGCGGGGCCACCATGTCCGCCGAACGCAACGGCACCGGCCGCCTGCTCACGCCGCTGAGGGCGGTCCTGGATGAGGCGGCGAACGTGTGCCGCATCGCCGATCTGCCGTTGCTGTACTCCCACCTCGGCGGGCGAGGCGTCAATCCCCTGACCGTCCTCCAGAGCTACAAGCAGGGCTCGTTGGTGTGGGGGGACGGCGGCATGGATGCCCTGTGGCTGGCCTCCACCGTCAAGCTGCTGGGGGCCGGCCAGGATGACGCCGAGTTCGCCGAGAACGTCTCCAAGCTGATCGGCAAGCACAAGATCCGTGAGCAGTCGACCAGCCACGGGGCGTCCGGCCACTCGGTCTCGTGGAGCCCCCGCGAGGAAGACATCATGCAGATCTCGCAGATCCGCCAGCTGGAGCGCGGGCACGGCCTGGTGTGGGCCTCCGGCACCCCCATGGCCCGGGTCCGGCTGCGGCCCTGGTTCGAGTCCGACCGCGCCGACCTGCTCGCGGCCGACAAGAAGGCAGAAGAGAAGGCGATCACGGGACGTGCGCTCGACGCGGAGGTGATCCTGTGACGGGCCGCCATGCCGTGTCCAGCGAGCGGCGCACCACGCGAGAGGGGGCACGGGATGAGTGAGGACACCCCGACGCTCGGCAACCTCTTCGAGGATGTAGAGGACCTGCGGGCCATCGTCAACGGCTTCGCCTCGCAGCTGGAACACAACACCAACGTGGTCAACCAGCTCGCCGCGAAGCCCCCGAGCGACGGTCCGGCGGAAGGCGACGGCCAGAAAAAGAAGGAGAAGGAAGAGAAGCCCAAGGCGCCTCCGTTCATCCTGAGGTTGAGCAACCCGCAGTTCGCGTGCGAGCTGGCAGCCCTGGACACCTGGGTACGCTCGGTGCTGGTGCCGACCTACGTCAGCGAAGTGAAAGCCACACACCCGTGGTGTGCGCAGTGGTGGCAGCACGATGAGGCATACGCCCGGCTCCACGCCTGTTGGCTGGCCTGGCAGTCGCTGACCGACCCGGAGAGCGGCGGCTACGCCGGGCCAAGTGTGTGGCATCGCGATCATCTTGACCCGATGCTCGATCGGCTGCGGTCTCCTGACGGACCGTTCGCAGCCTGTATGACCACCGAGCACCAGCAGCATTCGGTGCTGCCGGTGCCGCCTGCGGTGCCGGTGCCCTACGTGCCGCCGGCGCCCGCCGACGACGAACCGAAGGAGGGATAGCCATGCTTCCTCACGGGCCCGGTGACTACTCGGTCTATCTCCCCATCCTGTCGTTCATCGGCGGAGTGATCGGAATCATTGGCGCGGGCGTCACACTGCTCCGCCGCCAGCGTGCAGCCCAGCACGGCCAGGGCAACGAACCCCACCTGAGCGAGGGACACAATGCCAGCACCAGGCACGGTGAGTGAGGATGGTTTCGTGGTGACGCGGAGGGCGGGTATGGAATCGATCGACGACGTGGTCGTGGCGAAGGTGACAGCGGTGTTGGCGGAACACCATCCGGCAGCGGTGCTCACGGAAACCGGGGCTGTGTCCCGACCGGGTTTTCTGGTGGCTCCGGGCGCGCCGGGGCAAGGGCGAGCACGGGTCCAGCACCGGACGCTGTTCCCGAGCGCGCTCTCCGGAGTGTCCTTCTCCGATGCTGCGGCGGAGGAGTTTGTGGCCGTCGAGGCATACGCGGATCTTTTGCGCGCCTGTGGGTGCGAGGTTCGGTATCGGCCGACGACCCGACCGAACCTCCTGGTGTCCCTCCCTGCTGCACCTCGTGGTGACAGGGACCTCAATGGTTCCCTTTCGGGGAACAGTCACAGCGCCCGTTCCTCGAACGCTTTCACAGAGTTCCCATTTCCGTCCGACACCCTTTGACCTGCTGATACAGGGTTCAGAATCAGGCACTAAACGGAGCAGCCCGCAAAAACGGGGCCGGAAGGGGTTTCCCTTCCGGCCCGTTCGCGTGTGCACGCGGGTTTTACGGTATGCGCCGCGGCGGCCCGGGCGGCGGCTGGCTGGTACGGCCCTGGCCACCGGCTTTCTCTCCGCCGGTGCGGCCTCGGCCTCGTCCCTTCTGCGCGGGCGGGATGGTGGTCGACTTGGACACGGCGGCGGCGGCCCGGGCGTCGATGTCGGACACCGTGGCCTCGTGGGCGGCCAGTCCGTCCAGTCCGGCCGCATCGCTCCACTCGGCTCCGGCGGTGTCGGCCTCACCCCTTCCCTCGGCCTCGGCGGCGTTGCCGCGGGCGGCGTCGGCGTCGCCGAGCGCGGCATCCGCGCGCGAGCGGTGGTCGGCGCTGCTGCGGGCGAGCATGGCGGCGCGTCGGCTCCGGTCGCGGTCCTGCTGGCGCTGCTCTGTCGTCTCTGTCGTCCGGCCGTTGCCGCCTTCTTGGGCGGTGTCGCTCGTGTCGTGGGCGGTGTCACTGAGGGTGCGTTCGTGCTGGTTCATCAGGTGGTTTTCCCTTCCCGTGGCACGGGTCATTGCCCGTGTGCGCGCTTGGGTGCTGGGGCAGGGGACGGGGTGGTGCGTGCGGCGTCCGGGCCGGGGGCCGGTGCTGTTCCCGGCGCCACGGTGGTGGACCGGGCGGTGGCGGCCGCCGCACGGGCAGCGGGCGGCGGCGTGATCCGGCTCTCAGGCGGCATCTCGGCATTGATGCGTACCGCCGCCCGCATGACCTCGCGCACCTTGGCCATGTCATGCGGGTACTCCTCCGACGCCCGCATGAACGTCACGTACTGGGCGGGGCTGGCGTTCCGCATGATCTCGGCTGTGGCCCGTGCAAGGCCCCGTTCGTCGCCCTGCCGCTGGGCCTCGATTGCCTGGCCCAACAGGTCGGGGACACGGGACGGGTCGGGCGGTGGCATGGGTGCTTGTCGCATGCTGCGTTCCCTTCGGTGGTGGGGTGCTGGATCAGCGTCCGTGTCCGTGTGTGCGCCACTTGCGGGCGTCAGGGGCCTGGGTGGTGTGGGCGGCCCGCGTGTCCGGCTCTGCTGCCGCTGCGGGGGCGGCGGCCGCGGTGGTGGACTGGGAATTGGCGGCCGAGGCCCGGGCGGCGGGGTCCGGCACCGCAGGAGCGGGGGCCGAGGTGGTGTTCGCCACCGATGCGGTGGCGGCCGCTGCGGGTTGTGTGGCGCGGGCCGGCGGGGGAGTGGGTGTCGTGGCAGGGGCCGGGACCGGGGTTTTGGCCTGGTCGTTGAGCAGTCCGCGGGCGGCCTCGGCAGGGCTGAGGGTAATGCCTGCCTCCGCAGCCTGCCTGAGGCGGACCGGGATCCCGGCCAGGGCCTCGCGTGGGTTGTGCCCCCGCTCGTGGAGGTTGCCCATCTGGGCAGCGATGCTCGGCCATTCCCGGGAGGTGACCAGCCGTCCCAACAGGGCTTCGTCGGCGAGTGCTTCGCGGGCCGTGATGACATGGCGCGCGTTTTCCTGCGGGCTGATGCCGTGCTTCTCCAGCTCGCCGCTGCGGTCGCCGAGTGCAGACGGGTCCTTGCCTGTGATCTTCGCCCACAGGTTCTTGGCGGTCTTCCCGATCCACTCGGCGAACCGCGTGATGAGGCCCGGGCCCTTCAGCTCCGGGCGTTCACCGGGCGGCGCGGCGAACGGGTTGTGTGCGCTCGCAGCCCTCGCCTCGGTGGTGACACCCGGCGCCGGTGCCCCGGCCCGTAGGTCGGCGTCGATACGGGAGATGACGGGGGCAGCGTCCTTGAGGAACTGCGCGACGTTCACTCCCGATGCTTCGAGCTTTTTCAGCTCGCCTGCGACCTGGGTCCACTGGGGTGCGGTCACCATCGCCTCGGCGACGGCGGCCGGTTGCACGGTGGACCGCACCATCTGTGCGTACCGCTCGTGATCGGGGTTCGGCGGGCCGGTGGGCTGCGGTGCCGGCGCGGGGGCGGGCTGCGGGTTCCCGTTGGCCTGGCGCTGCTGGTGCTCGCGCAGGGCCTGGGCCGTCATCACCAGCACCTGCAAGGCGACGGCGGCTGTGTTCGTGGCCTGTCCAGCGGCATTCTCCACTGGGTTGATGTCACTCATAAGCTCACCCACATTCTTTTCGTCATGTGTCCTCGCTCCTCGGGTCTGTTCGTCCTTTCACGCTAGCCCTGCGGACGGTTTTCCGGGCGGGGTTTTCAGGGCTTTGGCTCTTTATGAAGGGGCGTCACCGGCGGGGCCCGCGCGGCTGATTACGGCGTGCGGCTTCCTGGGCTGCACGGTCGGCGGCGGAGCGCTCCCCGCGGGTCTGCTCCGGTGGGGTGCGGGGAGTGCTGCGCTGGCCGCTGGTACGGGGGAGTGAGGGCTGTTGGCCGTCGCGGCGGCGCCGTCCCTGAAGCCGCCAGGTGAGAACCTGGGCGACGCTGTCGGCGTCGGCCAGGTCGCGGACGGCAACGACTTCGGCGAGTAGTTCGGCCGGTGCCTGCCCCGCTGCGGTGAGTTGGTCGGCAAGCGCCTTGGCCGCCGGGTCGGCGAGCACCTGGGCCGCGTACTGGGGGACGGCGCTGCGGACCACTTCGCCGAGCGTCGGCGCGTCGGGTCCGTCGCCGATCGGTAGCGCGTCCATGGTCGCCGTGCGTGTGAGGACGGGCGGCGGTGTGGCCGGGGTCGTGGGTGTGTCCTCGCCCTCGTCGTCTGCGCTGATCCTGGCAGGGGTCGTGCCGCTGGTGGTCTCGGCAGACGTTCCGGCCGCGGTGTGGGTCTTCCGGGTGCCGGCGGTGCCGTGGCGGGCGTCGGTTTCCATCTGCCGTTGCAGCCTCCACACCAGCACTTCGGAAACGCTCTCGGCGTCACCGAATCCGCGCATCCGGGCCACCTCGGCGAGCACCTGTGCGGGGTCGTAACCGGCGTTCTCGGCCTGGCGCAGGGTCGCGGCGAGCGCGGGCCAGGCAGCTTCGGCAAGCGCGGTTTCCGCAACCTCGGGGATGGCCGTGCGCACGATAGGCGCGTATGTCTCGGTGAGGGCCTGGCGGTCGGTGGCAAGTGCGGTGTGCTGCCACGTCGCCCGGCTCCCTCGGCTCCGTCCTCCGGCGCCGTAGGCCACTTCGGTAGCGGCCCGCAGGTGGGCGCCGGCTGCTGCGGCCGCCTGTTCCTGCGCGCGGTGTGCGGCGGCCTGGTGGAAGCGCACGGCGGCGGTGATGGCCAGGGCGATGGCAACGAGCATCGCGAGCGCGGCTCCGGCCTCGCTGCCCCCGGCCGCCATAGCGGTGCTCATGGCGAGCAGCTGCGTGGCCGTCCGCAGGTGGCCGTATGCCTGGCTGTCCGTACGGCGGGAGGTGGGGGCGCGGCCGGCCCGCTCGAATTCCCGGGCGGCCTCGCGCAGTTCCGCCCTGACCTCCTGCGGTGCCTGGCTGGCGGCAACTGCGAGAAAGTCGGCAAGTGCCATCACTTCACCGGCTCCGGACTCGTTGCCGGAGCGTCCGAGAATCGCGGCGGCCTGGTGGACGTGCTCGGCCGCGAGCTGCCACGCGGTCGCCTTGTTCGGGGCCTGCGCCGCCTGGGCTCCGGCAGGTACCCCGGTCCAGCGTTCCCGAACTCGGGGAAGCGAGAGATCCGGGGCGAGTTTCGAGCCGGGAAACCAGATGGCGCGGCCGCCGCCGGTGCGGTCCCCAGGCAGTGCAACGGTGTAGCCGGTAACCCTTCCGTCCGGTGCCGTGCGCTTGTTCAGCCGGAGTCCGGCCCGCTCGATTCCAGTGAAGAACTCCTCATCGCTGTGGGCCACAGCGGCCACTTCCCGAACCTTGGATTGAAGGGTCAGCCGAGGTGACTCCTCGCGCCCCTTCCGCTTGGCCTTCTCCACCTCGGCCGTGGTCGGCCACTTCCGCGCGGTCTTGTCGCCGCTCGTCAACCGACGCAGCCCGTACCTCACCTCCAGTTCGCGGGCCCGGGCCTGCATCTTCTTCTTGTCCTGCGACAGATGGACTTTCAAGCCGTCCTGTCGGGCAAGCGTCGCCACGATGTGAATGTGGTCGTCGGCGTGCCGGATCGCTACCCATCGGGCACCCATGGCGTCGCCCTTCTCGGCGACTCCCACGGCGTCCATGATCTCGGCTGCCACCTCCGCCCACTCGGCGTCAGAAAGCTTCCGGTCTTTCGGGTCCAGCCGTACCGGAACGTGGTAGACGTGCTTGGCCATGGGCTCACTGGTCAGGGCGAAAACCGGTGCGTCTAGCAGAGCCGCGAGCTTCGGAATGCTCGTGCTGTCGCTCCGGCCCGGGTCCAGGACTCCGGCGTCCCACGCACCCACCATATGCGGGTCGATGTGCTCGTTCGCCCGGCCCGGTCCGTACAGGTAGTAGAGCAGTCCCGCGGTTCGGCCACCGTCCTTGGCACGCTTCGGGATCACTCCTCTCCCCCCATCGCCTGGACGACTGCCGCTGTTGCCTCGTCCAGCCGCAGGATCGCCGCCTCGGCCCGGGACAGCACAGCCTCCAGGCGCGCGGGGCTCTCCTCACCTTCGCTGTTCAACACCCTCGCGATCTGGTTGAGGTTGGTACCGATCCGGTTGACCGCGATGCGTGCCTGCATCAGCTCCCTGAGCTGGTCCTTGAGTTCCAGCGGTGCCGGGTGCATCTCCTCCTTGGCGACGGACAGCGCCATGCGTGCGGCGTACGCGGCAGGCTTCAAGCCGGCGGACGTGGCGGCCGTCTTGATGATCGCTAGCTCAAGGTCGTTGTACGCCAGGTTCACACGGAACGAGCGCGGGCGGTTCGTCTGGCGCTCGCGGCGGCGGATACGCGGTTCGTCGGTGCTCATAAACCCCTGTTCCTTCTGCGAAGGACAGCCCAACCATCGGTCCGTGCCCGGACCGAAAAGGCGGCCCCGATCCATCGAGCGTAGCGAGAAGGGGCCGCCGAGTCGCGTTATTGGAACAATAACGCCCAACTTGCTCCGACAACGGAGGCCGGGGCTGGGCCGGGCGCCGGTCGGGCGGCATCGCGGCGGAGCCGCGATACGGGGTCCGGGGGCTCGCCCCCGGTGGTCAACCCGCAGCCACGGGGCGGCGGTTATGTCCTGGCGCCGTGGGGGAGCGGCGCTACCATGGCGCACATGACGACACCTGCCGCTGCCGCGACCGGAACTGACACACAGTCGCCGGTCCTTACGACCGCTCAGAACCTGCTCGCCTCGCGTATGGAGGTGATCCAGCCACTGGCCGACGCCATCGCCGAGCGCAAGCGCCTTCAGGAGCTGATGGAGGCTGCCGAAAAGACCTACGGCGCGGCCTATGCCGCCGCGCAGGCGGCGGGCTGGACCCCGGGCGAGCTCCGGCAGATGGGAGCGGACGAGCCCACCCGCCGTCCGCAAGGTCGCCCCCGGGGATCCAGCCGCAGCAAGCCCAAGTCGGCCCCGGCCGCCTCCGCACCGAACCCGCGCACGCCCGACCCGGCCGAGAGCCGCGCTTCGGCCTCCCCCAACCCCGCCTGACCATCCGCGCAACCCCGGCCCCGGCCCCTCGCCATGGGGTGCCGGGGTCGCCCCTTCTCCTCGACCAAAAGGAAGATCGCCCATGGTGGCCGGCAAGCGCAATACCTTCGTGTGGCTGCACACCGAGCAGGCGGCCGCCCTGCGAGATCTCGCCACTGCGAACGCGGCCGCGGAAGCCGACTGGCTCACCACGCAGCGCGAGCGGCTGTGTCTCCACCCCACCGAACCGACCCCTGAGCCGATCCGTCGCCAGGCCCTCCGGCTCCGGCCCGAAAACTGGCCCCGGGAAAGCCAGTTGGTAGAAGCCGCGTTGCGTACCCGGCTCGCCGCGTCTGATCTTGCCGGGCCCTGGGACCCTTTCACTCCCGAAGAGAAGGAAGCCCAACGGCTCGCCGGACGCCGACCTGGCACACCCAATGAACGGTTCGGCGACAAACTCGCCTTCGACCTCGACCCCGGTCTGATCGACGCTGCACAGCTCGCAGCCTTCCGCGTGAGTGCGCCAATCGTCGCCACCCTCTACGCCGAAAACCTCATCGGCCCCGGCGCCTCCCGCTCCCGTGCCTCCCGCATCCGCCTCGAAGAACTCCAAGCCCAGATCTTCACCCTCGGCCGCATCCTCCGTGAGGCAATCACCCTGGTCACAGGCCCGTGAAAACCCGTCGAACGGCAGGTGCGCAATCTAACAAGGTAGTTACAACTCAACTCGGAAAGGTAGGCGCCCTAGCTCCGTAATCCTCCGTGGCCAGATGCGTTGGCGACTGCGGGGGTGATCGGCGCTGGGCAAAGCGTCCGGCTGCGGGGGAGGGGGTGCGGGCGGCGGCCCGGTTGCCGGGTGCTCGGGGGCGCGTGGGCCGGGCGCCGTTCCCCCGCCGTCGACCCGGACGGCGCGTAAGGCGACCTCCTGCCCGGCCGTGGCCGGCGGGGAGCTGGCTGCTGCCGCGCGGTGGCTGGGCCCGGTGGGGTCGCTCCGCGTCGGTGCACGTATCGCGGTGGCTGGTGAGCGTATCGTCCGGGAGTAGTGCCGGCCGTGGCACCCACCGCCCAAGGCATACGCACAGATCCCACTTCGCGTGCACACGCGAAGAGTTCGCGTGTGCACGCGAATGAAAAGGGAGGGGCGAGAAAGGGCAGCGGGCCCGCTCCGGTTCATGGGCGGGCCCGGTGTGCACGGTACGGCCTAAAAGGGGTCGGGAACCTCCGCCATTTCCCTGATGATCTCGGCGACCCGGCGGCAGTCACCAAGGGCTCGGTGGCCTCCGTTGAGCCGCTGCCAGCTCCACCCGTCCCAGTAGTCTGACCAGTCGCCGACGTGGACGGCGTACGCGAGCATCGCGCACCGGTCCCATTGCTGGCTGTTCATCCACGCGGCGGCGGCTGGGTGTCGGACGCGCTCCGGAAGGTCTGCCACAGGAGCGTGCTTGCGGTGGTGGCGGTCCAATTCATACGCCAGCACTTCCTCGTCATAGGCGCGGTTGTAGATGACCACACGGCGGCCTGATAGCGCCTCGGTAAGCGCGGGCAAGATCTCCTCGAACCGCGGTGCGCCGGCTACGTCCTCGTCATTGATCCCATGAATGGAAGTGGCCTCGTCGGGAATCGGGGCGCCCGGGTTCACGAGGGTATCCAGGAGTGGGTTTCCGGCCCCATCAGTGACGCTGATCTCGACCACCTTCGCGTTCCAGTCGAGTCCCGTTGTCTCGGTGTCCAGGATGGCGAACGCGTCCGGCTGGGCAACGACTTCGCGGGCCCACCGGCGTACGGGGCCCAACTGGTCCCACCGTCGCCGCTCGGCGGCCCGCTGACTCTCCGCGGCCTGGCGGTCGCGCTCGGCCTGGCAGGGCTCACAGATGCGGGGGAATCCGACCGCCTGAGCGCGCCCGGTGCTGGCGTCGGCCTCTTCGATCTCCTGCTGAGTCGCTGTCTGTGCGGTGCAGTCGGGGCAGTGTCGGCGAAGTAGCCGTACGGCGACCTCGTAACCGCGCTCGTGCTCGTCGTCGCACGCGTGGCACAGCCGCCGTTGGCACCTGGCCCACCAGACGCTGGAGCGCTCCTGGAACTCGGTGCCGCAGCGATCGCATGTCCGCTCGTGCCGCTCGCGGTGGCGACGGTTGCAGTCCCAACAGATCGGGCCCGACTGGGGAAGATGCGACCCGCTGCGGACGGCTAGCGGCTCCTCCTTCACGACGGCGCACAGGATGCACGTGCGACGGGCGAGCTTCTGCCGCTGCTGATGAGCGGACAGCGGCCGCATTTTCATGGCCTCGCCGGGGGAGTAGAGAGCAACCCGCATCCACCCGGTGCCGCGCCGGTACATGCGTAGATACGCATGCGGTTTCTGGTCCGGGCTGAGCTTCAGCCGCGCGCCTTTGAGCTGGGTCTCCGTCCGCAGTGCCTCGGGGGCCTCGCCGCTCCGGTAGACGGGGATACCGTCGTGATACTCGCACGGCTGCGACGGGGTACCGGTCTTCGCCTTCCTGGCCGTGCTGGTCGTCACCGACCGGCCTCCTCGCACTCGGTTGCCGTGACGGAATCGGCGTATCCGCCGTGCCGGTTCACGATCGCTGTCGTCATGTGCTGCCCAACCTCTCGACTCCGGGCAGGGGTTGTCTACTCCTGCGGGCTGTCCTTGGTGGGGTCCTCGACACCGGGAATGTCCATGACCTCCTGGCCCTCGATGGGCTCGGGTGCCACATCGTCCGTGGCGGCCTTCTTGCTGGCGCGGCGGGTCGGCTTCTTCTTTTCCTGCTCGGTGGCTGCCGCGTCGTGGAGCGCACGCAGTTCGTCGCGGAGTGCGCGCACCTCGCGGTCCTGATCGTCAATCACGCGGCCGGCCTTCCGCAGCTCCTCCGCGAGCTTGTTGATGCTCTCCTCTGCCCTCTCCGCACGCTCTCCGGCGTCGACCGCCTTCTGTTCTGCGGCACCAAGCGCGCGATCGGTCTTCCGGTGGGCTGTCTGCTCGGCGGCGAGCTGCGCGGACACCTCCTTGATGCGCTTCTCCGCGCGTTCCTCCGCGCGGTCGGCCCGCTCCTTTTCGTCCCCGGCGCGCTTGTCGGCCTTGTCCGCGCGCTTCTCCGCCTCCGTACGCTGGCGGGCGCTCTCGGTGGCCCGCTCGTTCGCCGTGGCGGCCGCGCGTTCGGCCTCGTTGGCCTTCTCCATGGCAGTGACGTATCCGGCCGTCACCTCGGCCAGTTCCTTCTCCGCCGTGGCCTGGGCGGCGGCGGCCTTCTGGGCTGCCTTGACGGCCTCGGCGGCCGTGCGCTTGGCGTCGTCCCGCTCGCGTTCGGCGATCCCACGGACGCGCTCGGCTTCGGTGGCGCGGTCCTCGGCGTGCCCGCGGGCGGCGTCGGCCACCTCGGCCTTGGCCTGGGCAGCGGCAGCGGCCTGGCGGGCCTCGTCGCGCTCAATGACGGCGGCATCCCGGCCGGCGGCGGCCTCGGCGGCAAGCCGGTCGGCGTTCTCGGCCTGGGCGACGGCGTCGGCCCGGGCCTGCTCGGCGTTCCTGGCCGCGTCCTGGGCATCCTTGAGCGCGTCCTCGGCGTTCCGCTGGGCACGTTCGGCCGCGCGCTGTTTCTGCTCGGCCGTCTCCCGGGCGTCGTCGGCCTGTTCGCGCGCGGTGCGGTCGCGTTCGGCGGCGGCCTCGGCGGCCTCGCGGTCGGCCCGGGCCTGGCTCGCCTCGGAGCGCGCGGCGGCCGCGTCGGCGGCGGCCTGTACGGCCTTCTGGTTCGCCTGCGCGACATCCTGTTGGTTGGCCGCGCGGGCAGCCGCCAGCCTCGCCTCGATGCCCTCAGGGGAGTTGATTTTCGCCAGCTCCAACCGCAGGTCGGCACCGACCTGTTCGAGCCTGGTCGTCATCTCCTCCGCGCGCAGAATCTGCCCGGGGAGCCCGGGGGCGTTCCGCTCGCGCGCCCGGGCGGCCTTCTTCTCGTTCTGGCAGTCCTTGTCGCAGTACTCGGGCGGCCGTCCGGCCCCGGACGGCTTGGCCTTCGGGATGAGCTTTCCGCAGTTCTGGCACGGCTCCGGCCAATAGCCGTACGGCGCTTCCTCCTCCTGGCCCTCGTCCCCAACGGGCGGGGCCGGGGGCTCCTCCGCCGTCTCCTCGGTGGGCAGGTGGTCGGTGTTCACATGCGCGCCTTTCTGGGGCGATGGTGCGGAAGGAAAGGGAGGGATCAGCGCTCGCGGCGTGGGACCGTCGCCCAGACAGCAACGACCGTGCCGATCGCGGCGAGAACGGCACCGTACGTACAGATCCAGGCCAACCAGTCCGGCGGTGGAGGGGCATTCACATCTCCTTCAGATGAAAGTGCCGGGCCGGTGGGTGTTGATGCTGCCGTACGAATGGCGGCGGGAGACAATCCGCGAACTCGTCCCCGCCGCCCTGGCCGTACTTGGTCAGATGGTGAGCGACGGGCTGAGCTGCGGTGCGGCCTCCTCGCGGTGAGCTCGGCGGCGCCGCCGTCGATGCCCATGCGGCCCGCGGTCTCGGCCAGGGGGCCGCGGTAGCGCGCGGCCCGTACCGGACCATCGACGGCGTACCGGTACGCGCACGGCTCCCGGCCAGCTGCAACACCCTCGGCGATCTCTGACATGCCCTCAGCCTAGCATTCCTGGATTACTGTTTCTAGTATTCCAGAAATTATCTGTTAGCTGTCGGCCGCTAATTCGTCGGGGGTTCTGCCGACTTCTCGTCGGCCGGTCGTGCTGCGGGCCTCCGGCCCGCGTCTTCGGCGGCGGTGCCGCCGGCCTCACGTCCCGGGTTTTCCAGTGGCGGCGGGATCGCTCGCCGTTCCGCGTGTGCACGCGAAGGGTCCTCGGGGTGAGGTGGCCCCGACTCGGCGGGGGCCTCGTGTGCCGACGGGAGGTTTTCTCTCCGGCGGCCTGCGGTCGGTTCCGGGGCCGGTGGCCCTTGGTGCCGTTCGCTGTGGGCGACTGTACCGCGTCCGGGGCCGGTGTGGGGGCGAAGTTCACTCGTCGGTGTGTCGGGTGTCGGCCTGGGCCCTGGCGGCGAGCCGGCGGGCGGCGTGCCACTGGGTGGCGGGCCGGGCCGAACCGTGGCGGCGGGCCTCGGGGCCGCCGGTCGTGCAGCGCTCGCCGGGCTGGGCGTGGCAGTGCGGGCAGCGGGCGCGCGACGGTGCGGCGGCGCGGCGGCGGCCGGCGGGCCGGGCCGGGGTGGCTCCGGTGGCGCTGAGGTGGACGGGGTCGATCAACTGGCCGGTGGCGGCGAGCTGCTGGGCGTGCAGGAGGATCCCGACGGCGCCGATGCGCTGGGCCTCGATAAGGCGGGCGCGCAGGTGGTCGGGGTGGCCGTCCTCGCCACGGGGGTAGGCGCGGCCGCGCGGGTCCATGCCGGGGATGACGGTCTGGTCCGGGCCGGGGCGGTGCGGGCGGTCCTCGTACGGCAGGGACCGGTGGGCCTCCTCGGCCGTCCACCACTCGTGAACGGCCTGGTCGATGCGGGCGCTGGTGGCGAGCTGGGCGATGCGGTCGGCGGTGCCGGTCTCCTGGGCCGCCTCGTACAGGCTGCGGCCGCTGGGGGCATAGGTGGGCTCTCCTCGGCGGGCCGGGCCGTGCGTGACCAGCCGGAGGCCTTGGAGGCGGTGCAGGTGGCGCAGGGTCGTACAGCGGCTGTAGCCGGTAGCGGCCGTGAGGTCGGCGAGTCGGGGCCTGTGAAGGGTCGTCAGGGCCCAGAATGTGCGCGCGCAGTGGTGCCCGAGGTGGTGCCACACGTCTGCCTGCTGGTGCGTCAGAACCGCGCGCAGGGACCCCAGAGAGATGGAGGGGGGGGCGGGGGGGCGGGGCGCTCCGCTTCTGTCAGACCCCGAGTGAACTGGTGAAACGTCGTGAGTGGGTGTGTAGATGGCGCAGCGGTGCCGGTGGTGGTCGGGGCATGCGTGGCTGGTCGCCAGCGTCGCCCTGCGGGCCTTCCCGGCCCGGCGCTCGGCCTCGGCGGTGAAGGTGATCCAGCCGTCCCTCTGGAGGCGCCACAGGGCCTGTGAGGCGGTCTGGGGGGTGTATCCGGCGAGCACGCCGAGGCGGCGCACGTTGGCGGACACATCGAGCGTCCCGGAGATGAGCATCAGCCAGGCCAGAGCGAGCAGTACGGCGGCGTCGGCGGGGCCGGACTCGCGCAGCCACCGGGCGGGGCCGGCGGCCTGCATGCGGGCGAACAGGTCGGCCAGGGCCCGCCGTACGTCGTCGGCCTCACCGGGCTGGGCGTCGTCCTCGGGGCGGCGGGGCATCCGGGCGGCGTCCTCGACGGCGCACCACCACACCCGGGCCCACAGCCGTGCGGTCTCCTCCTTCGAGCGCTGGCGGCGGCCGTGGGGCTGACGCTCACTGCGCAGCCACTCCAGCGCCGGGCTCGACTCGGCATCGCGCACCACGGCCAGGCCCTCGGCCTCGGTCCACCCGGCGAGCGCCATCGAGCGGGCCGGGGCGTGCTTGAGCGCCGAGTGGTCATCGTGGCGCGACGGCCGACGGCGCAGCCCCCGCAAGGCCTTCTGGCCGAGCGGCCGCCACGGCATGTCCAGCCTCGGGCACCCGTCGTTGTCGGTGACGATCGCCCGGACGCGGGGGCCGCGCGCACGGATCGACGGCGGGACCTTGTGACCGCCGTACCCGAACTCTGCTGCCTTGCCAGGGGAGTTGGGGGTGCTGGCGGTCGTCCTGCCCGGGGCCGGGGCCTCGACGGCGAGCGCGCCCGGCCCGTCCTCGTCCGACTCCTCGACCACGGCGGGGCGGGCGGCCGCCATCACCTCCAGCCGCACCGCCAGGCGCTCGAACGCGGCGGCGGGGGCCGACTCGGGGCCGAGCAGCCGGATGGCCTCCTCGACGGTGTGCGTCATCAGGGCGGCGTATCCGCCGTCCCGGTGGGCGGCGCCGGGGGGACGGATGAGGGCGTCCGTCGGGTTGTTGAGGGGCGAGATGTCCAGCGACCGGCACAGCTGCGCGGCCGCCGTGTTGATGCGCCGGACCACGGCGGGGGCCAGGCCCTCGGCGCATCCGGTCCACAGGTGGATGCCGCCCGGCGAGCCGGACGCCACCGGCACGGGCGTGATGCCCTCGGCCCGTGCGGCCTCGGCCAACAGCTCGGCGTCGGCGGCGGCCACGGCAGCCGGCGTGTGCTTGGCGTCGTGGTCGAACACCACGGCCCAGAACTTCGGGTTCCGGCGCCCCCTGGACAGATGGACCGTCACCGGGCGGTCCAGGTCCAGCCCCTTGATGGGCTTGTACCCCTCGTTCCGGCGCCCCTCTGGATGGGGCGGGTAGCTGTTCAGCCAGGCACCGGGGCGCCCGGCGGCGACCCGTACCGTCCGGTCCCAGTACAGCCCGGACAGGAAGCGTCGCAGAGTGCGGTGTGCCTGCACCCTCGGCGACTGGGCGCGGGTGAATGCCCCCTCGAATACGGGGGTGCGCATATCGGACGCAGTGACAGAAAAGGTGTCGTCTTGTCGATAAAACGCCGATGACACACCCGTTAGAGGCAAGCCTCTACCGCCACCGCGGCTCGCTGCTACGATGGCAACGCTCCTCGGTGCTATGAGGACGCACGAAAGCCCCCGCTCGTCGGCCTAGGAAACCGGCACAGAACGGCGGCTGAGTGCTTTTTCTGGGCCCGGAGTCTCAGCGCATGGATGGCGATCCGTTAGAGCAGGCTGGGACCCGGGCGGCTTACGCGATTGCTCCGGTTAGGAAGGCCGGGGCACGTCTGCGTAAGCCAGTCGTCAACTGGCTGCCTCCTTCAACGCCTTACGGCGGCCGATCCGCTGTGCGTACAGGGCCTTGATGCCTTCGCGCAGAATCTCGGATCCCGAAACCTGCATGTCGGCCAGGAGTTGCTCGTACAGCGGGCGTACGGGGTCATCTGCGGGCAGGGGCACCTTCGGCGTGACGGTCTTACCGGGCTGGATTGCATCCGTCCGGCCGCGCTGCTGTGCGCCTCTTCTGCCTGCCATGGTCGTGATCCTATCCCCTACGAGCGTTCGTGGGCCACGATAAATGGTGTGTCGCGGGGATTTTCTTGTGACTGTAGGTGGACCTGTGCCGATTTCGGGTGAACGCGATTCAGGGGCGTGACTTGACGGGGTGCCAGGCACGGCGGCGGGGCCTCCTCCGGGCGGGCCCCGCCGTACGGCCTCCTACTCGTCGTCCTCGTCGGTCTCCTCGGGTGCGAACTCCTCGCGGCAGTTCCCGCAGAGGATCGGGCCGTCTTCGAGGCTCTTGGGGGTGATTTGGAGCCTGCGGGGCTCCTCGCACTGGCAGATCACGGCGAACCTGCGGCCTGCGCGGCGCTTCTTCTTCGGCCGGCCGTCGGTGCCCTCTCCGGCGTCGTCTCCGCCCTGGTCGCCCTGGCCCTGGTCGTCGTCCCCGCCGGTGAGGTGGGGGGCGGCGCTGAGGTAGGGGAGGCTGGCGGCGTCCAGCTCGGCGATCACGGCGGCGTACTTGGTGGCCGTCTCGTCGGTAATCGTGCAGAAGCTCCACCCGTGCGTCTTCACCGGCTGGGCCGGGCGCTTGAGGCCCATCTCTTCGACGATCGCCACGAACTTCTGGTTGTGGTAGCGGTTGCCGTCGCCGGACGTGTCCTTGATGCGGCGCCGGTGGGCGACGCCGTGGCCGCCCTCGTGGATCAGGACCTCCAGAACGGCACGGCCGCCCTTGGCGATCAACTCGCCTGCGATGAACAGTTCCGACGCACGGCCGGACTCCTGCGGCACGGCCCAGAAGTCGGGGCCGAAGTGGCCCCAGCGGTCACCGCCGCGCTGCCGCGCGGTACCGGTGATCATGACCACCTCGGGCATGTCCGGGTGGTTGGCGCGAAGGGCGGCCCATGCCGATTCCAGGGCGGTGATGATGCGGCCGCCGTGGCCCGGATCGATGTCCGGCGCCTGCTCTTCGGTGGCGGGCTCTCCGTCGGCCTGGGTGGGGATGTTGGCGGTGGTGGTCTCGGTCATCGGCTTCCCGTTTCTCGTGTGCACGCGAACTTAGCGGTCAAAAGGGGGGCCCGGGCGGGAATTCGCCCGGGCCGGGGCCAGGCCGGTCACTGCGTACGGCGGGTGTCGGGGCGGGGAACTCCCCCCTTCCGACATAAATTAGATTACAGCAATAGAGCATCACCGGCAAGAGTGGGGCGCCGCATATCGCGTCGTTTTCGCAGTTCACGACCCTTGTCCGCCTCTTCGCGTGTGCACGCGAACTACGCAATGCGGGCCAGCACTTGAACGACCGCGACTCGGGCTGGCCTCGGACGACGCGCGGGCCGGCCACGACGAATCCGGCACCGACGCGGAGCGACCACACCGGCCCCGGCCACATCGCGGCAGCAACCAGCTCCCCCGCAACCACTCCCCGGGCGGCTCGGTCGCCTCACGCTCGGACCGTAACGACGGCGGGGGCACGGCCCGGGCCCAACTCCCGCCCGGAAGACCGGATTCCGGACCCCGGCCAGGCACCCCTCCCCCTCGTAACCAGCCGCCCTTCCGGGGTCGGGCACGGCCAGCAGACGCCAGACGGTGGCCACCTAAGCCAGCCCGCGGTGGCGCCCGTCGGGCCGGTCCGCGGCTGCCAAGTCGACGCCGTTAACCGGCCGGATGTCCCGCCCGGTTAACGGATCGCGGCGACCGGGAACCCTGGGTTACGTAACGGCCGGAGCCGCGCCTCAGCGGACCATGCGACCGGTTGGGAAGTGATCAGATGGCGGCCCCTCAGCGATGTGCAGCGATCGGCTGCGGCGAGTGGCTGCCCAAGTCGGCGGCGGGGCGGGGCGGACGCCCCCGGGCGTACTGCTCGGAGCGGTGCCGTTCGAAACAACGACGCTGGGATGAGCAGCGGAAACGGAAGTTGACGGCGCCGCTCGAACAGTGGGAGGACACCACCGACGCACGGCACGACGTGCGGTCGGCCGCGTACCGGGTGGCGGGTGAGGCCCGACGGCTCGCGGCGGAGTTGACGGAGGAGACGGAGACCGTCCCGGACCCCTACCGGTGGCCGCCGCTGCCGCAGCAACGGCGGGAGGTCCCGGCCGGATACACCCTCGGCGCCCTCGACGTACTCACGGCAGCGCAGCTGCTCGTCGCCGCGGCGGTCGACGCTGACCGGGCGGCGGGGCACACCTGGGGACAGATCGGCCGGGCCCTGGGGGTCAGTGAGGACACGGCGGCCCGCCGGTACTCCACCACGGCCCGGAGCAAGGAGCCGGCGCCCGGTCGCGGCAACACCAGCGAATGAGAACACCGCCGAGGGTCAATCAGATGCTGGTGTAGGCCCATGCCCGCACCAGAATCATGCGCGAGCTCTGCCACCATCGTCTTTCTGGCTCCGCCTGATCACGCAGGGCCAGGGCCTTGGCCCGCTCGCGCCTCGGCAGGTCCTGGGTCTGGGGGCAGTCGAACCTAATCGCGGTAGTAATGGTGGCGCCCTGCTCGGCTGCATGGGCGTGAACTCTTTCACGCAGCTGCTCGCGTACGGGCTCCGCCCATGCTGGTCCGCGCCCCTCGACAGCGGCCGGGGCGATCCATGTGCACTCGGTGATCAGGGCGGGGTCGTCGTAGTCGACTTCGTAGGGCGCCTTCGGCGGCCCGTACATGGGACGAATCATGATCCACTCTCCGCTTTCGTCAACAGTACTGGCACCCCATCATTCGTGATCGCTGGCCTGGACCACAGAACAGAAGCCCTACCGGCCAGATGCCGACGGCGGCGGGAGGGAGGCTCCCTCAGCCACCCTGCGGCCTCGGCCACGCTGCCCTTGCTCTTGCGCGGGACGGCCTGGCGGCCGCCAACGAGCGTGCGGCCCCCGGCGGGACCCGCAGGCCCCCACGGGGCCGAGGACGCGCCGCCCAACCGCGCACCCGTGAACGCCCCAGCGGGGGCCAACTGGGCAGCGCAGAGCCAGAGTTCGGGTCATGTCCCCTGTGGTGGTGTAACGGCCTCGGGTTGATCTTCTGTCTGGGGGTAGATCGAGTCCATGCCGATTTTGGGGAGGTAGCTGCGGGGGAAGGCGATCCATTCGTCGTGCATCTCGATGAGGACGGCGGTGGTGAGACGTTCGAGGGCGTCGGGGTTGGGGAAGATCTGGACGACGTCGGTGCGGCGCTTGATCTCGCGGTTGACCCGTTCCAGGGGGTTGGTGGACTGGATCTTCTTCCAGTGCCGTTCGGGGAAGTCCGCGAAGGCGGTCAGGTCCACCTTGGCTTCCAGGAGCATGGCCTTGACCTTGGGGAACTGTCGTCCGAGCATGTCGGCGACGGTGTCGAGCTGAGCGCGGACGGCCTCGGCGGTGGGCTGGGCGAAGATGGTGCGGATCGTCGCGGCGACCATCTCCGCGGCGTCCTTCGGGATCACCGCGAAGACGTTGCGCAGGAAGTGCACGCGGCATCTTTGGTAGCCGGCGCCGAGCATGACCTTGCGGACGGCCTTGACCAGCCCGGAGTGGTGGTCGGAGATGACCAGACGGACCCCGCTCAGGCCCCGTTCGCGCAGCGAGCGCAGGAACTCGCTCCAGAACACCTCGGTCTCGCTGTCGCCGACCATCAGGCCCAGGACCTCGCGTCCTCCGTCCTCGGTGATGCCGGTGGCGATGACCACGGCCTGCGAGACGATCTGGTGGCGGACTCGGGCCTTGCAGTACGTCGCGTCCAGGTAGACGTAGGGGAAGCGGGTGTGGTCCAGGGGCCGGGTGCGGAACACCGACAGTTCGGCGTCCAGCGCGCCGCAGATCCTGGAGACCTCGGACTTGGAGATCCCGGTGTCGCCGCCCAGGGCCCTGACCAGGTCGTCCACGCTGCGGGTGGAGACCCCGTGCACGTATGCCTCCATGATGACGGCGTAGAGGGCCTGGTCGATGCGGCGCCGGCGTTCCAGCAGGGACGGGAAGAACGACCCGGTGCGGACCTTGGGGACCGCCAGGTCCAGGTCGCCGGCCTGCGTGGTCAGCACCTTCTCCCGGTGCCCGTTGCGCATCGTCGTGCGCGTCTCGGTGTGCTCGCCGTGCTCCGCGCCGATGTGAGCGGTGGCCTCGGCCTCGATGAGCTCCTGCAGGATCCGCTGGGCCAGGACCCTGATCAACTCGATCCCGTCCGCCGTACGCAGTGACTCCATCAGCCGGAGTAAGTCATGCTGGGACAAGGCCATCGCGCCACCTCTCTCAACGAGCTTCACTACTCGGAGAGTTGCGCGATGGCCGCCCCATGACCAGGGCCTACACGGAGATCGCTGTTACACCACCCGGCGGGACGCCATCAGAGTTCGCGGCGCCATCGGCTACTGCTCCGGATCGTCAGGCGCCGGGACCCGCGCGCAGGGCCCGGGCAGCGGACAGGATGCGCTCCCCGGTGCGAGTGCTGACGCCGTGGCGGGCCGCGAGTTCGCTGGCGGTGACGGTCGGGCGGATGCCCACCTCGGCCCGGGTGATCTCCTCGGCCGCCTCGACAGCGCGCGGGTCCGGCCGCCGATCGTGGCCCCGGGGGGCCTTGTCCTTGGCTCCGGGTGTGCGGCCCTTGTACTCCGTGGGGCGAACCGCGCGGGCCTTGGCGGCGGCACGGGGCCACCATCGGCGGCCGTGCAGCTCCGTCCCGGGATCCATCTTGCCGGCGGCAGCGTCGGCCCGGATAGTCGAGGCATCCACCCCGGCTACGGCGCCGGCCTCCTGATCGGTCAGCAGATCATCGCCGTGCGGCTCGCTCGGCAGCGGGGGCAGCGGCTCGCCTTTCAGGTAGGCCTCGACCTGGGCAGCGTCGTAAAGGAGGGGGCGCACGGATCCTGTTAGCGGCTTGACCTCGGCCGCGAACGCATCGTGATGCCGACGGCGCCAGGTCGCGATCGAGACACCAGCGCGCTTGGCTACACCCTGGATGTCGAGTGCTGGTCGGCCGTGGGGGATCATGAGTGGCAGTCTCCTGAGATTGCCCCATGCGCTGAGGCGGACAGTGCTGTTGGGGCTGGCACCGACGCTACGGCCCCGGCGATACCACAAGCCCCACCGACGCGAATTAGAATACAGCGGCAGGGCGTCATGGGTGCAATTGGCGCACCTCCCCCAACATGTTCGCGTGTTCACGCGAACATGAGGACCTGGCTCTCACGAGCGAGACCCCGGCCGCTTCGCGGGCGGGGTCTCAGTAGGTGCGTTCCTGCGGGCGCGCCGCGCTTAGCGCCTGAGCTGAGATTCCGGGGTGGTGTGGCTGCTGTCTCCGGTGGAACACCGGTACTCGCCGACGGGGTTCCGGTAGAGGAGTCCGGTGCACTCGCGGACAAGGCATTCGGCGACCAACGGCGAACCGCCGGGCTCAGGGGTGGTCATGCCGAAGTAGTAGTTCAGTTTGTCGAGGCGCTTCCAGACGGCGGCTTCACGGTCGTGGATGCGGCGAAGGTGCGTGCTGAGCAGATTATTGACGGGGCCAGACAGCATGTCCCGCTCACGGTTGAGCCACATCATCTCGTCGGTAAGCGCGGCGAGTTGGCGTGTCATGTGGGCAGTGAACGGCAGGTGCACAGTCATCAGCTCTCCTCAGTCCATCTGACCGCATTCGGGGTTCTGGCATATCCACAGGGATTCCCCGGTGACATTGCCATCGCTGTCTGTTTCGTACGTCTTGTACTGCGTGCCGCTACAGCCAGGGCACTGCCGGGTCTCTATCCGTTCACCCATCGTCGTACGCTCCTTCGAACGGGTTCCCGCGGTGGCACGGCGCGGGAACGTCTGTCGTCGGTTCGCTGATCTCCTCGACGAATCCACAGCTGGCGCAGATGTGGATATCGCGTTGGCGCCACATGGTCCGCCGACACTGGGGGCACCCCTTGGTGACGATGCCGAATGAACTCATCGGGGGCGGGTCGGGCGTGGTGGTGGCGTACTGGATGATTCGCTCGCGCTCGCGCCCATCGG
Source organism: Streptomyces sp. UF-297 (assembly GCF_058245575.1). NCBI lineage: Bacteria > Bacillati > Actinomycetota > Actinomycetes > Kitasatosporales > Streptomycetaceae > Streptomyces > Streptomyces sp. UF-297. Next base: position 33,695 of record NZ_JBSIBZ010000095.1, read on the forward strand.
TCGTGCCCGCCATCCTGAGCAAGTGGGCGACACGGGAACGAGCTTGCTCCACAAAGTCCGTCATTGCCGCGCCAGAGTACGGGACGCAAGGAGGGGGGCGGGGGCGCCTTCTGCGGTGCATGCATTCCCCTTTCCCGCGAAAGGGCGATGGTTCGCCCATCTGTCCGCGCTGTACGAGAAGGGCCCCCGGCCGCCCTGCGGGGAGACCACGGTCCGGGGGCCGTCCCGCCTCCTCTGCCGGCCTGCTCCGGGAACGGTGAGCGGGCGGCGGGGCGGCTCATGGCGCCTGCTGGCGGTGAAGGTGCTGCGCGTGGCTTCGCGCCCACTGCTCGGCGGGAGTCAGGGGGGCGGGCGACTCCTGAGGGTGGTTCTCGCGGCAGCGCAGGCGCCGTAGGCCGTCCCTGACGGCCTGGAGGAGCACGCGGTCCTCGGCGGTATACGGGTCGTGCTGGCGGTGCGTCACGCTGTCTCCAGGCGAACAGCGGCGTGGAACCGTGTCCCGTGGGGCCCCGCGGGCATGTGTCCCCAGCTGTCGGCAAGATCGGCTACGCGCCGCAGGCCCGTACCGAACTGCCCGGGAGCGGGCAGCTGCTGGCGCGGCCCGCGGTCGGTCACGCTAACCTGGGCACGGCCATCTGAGACTGAGACGACTAGCGCCAGCACCGGAGTAACGGTGTGACGCTGGGCGTTGTCGGCGAAGATCGCGGCGATCTCAGCCAGCCGTGCCGCAGTCCGGGTGGGAACGCCCCACATGAAACAGGCGGCGGAGACGTGCATAGCGGCCGCGTCCGGTGCGGGCGTCTCGTTGTCAGCAGTGCCGATCGGCCACGCTTCCCGCCGCTCGCGCTCCGCGCGGCGGGCCCTGGCCCGTGCAGCGAGAGGCAGGGCTTGTGGCGGCACGCCCTGGGCGGGGCTGACGGGCTGATAGAGCGTCACTGTGCACACCTCCCCCGGCCCTCGGCACCCCGCTGCCGGGCGACGCGGCGCAGGGCCGCACGGAGGCGGTCGGGGTCCGCCAGGCTTCCACTGCCATCGGGTGCAGAGATCCACTTCAGGCGGGACCAACGCCTAGCACCCGGACGCGGCATCGGCACCCATGATCCACGGCCGACTGCCCTGGTGTGCGGCTCGTCCCAGCCCGCGGCCGTACCCGGCGGCACCAGCACATAGACCAGCTCCGCCCCTGTATCCGCCAGCGTCGGCATGCTGTCGAACAGCCCCAGATCCTCCGCGACGGCGCATGCCAGGTCTGTCGGCATCACAACGGCGTCGAACTGCCGTCCGGCGGGCAGGAGCGCCGTCCTCAGCCCCTGCTGCCATTCGAATTCGACCTGGGTGGGGTCCGGGTGCGCGTGGGCAAGCCACTCGGCACCCGTGCCCATCTCACGGAGGATCATCCTTCACCCCCTTCGCAACCGTCGGCGCAGACCCACACGTCGAACTCGGTGGGCGGTTGACCGGTGTGCAGGATGCGGGCCGATCCGTCACGGGTCAGCCTGGCGTATCCGCGGTCGGCGCCGCAGTCGATACAGGCATCCCCCTGGATACGGGACAGGTCAGGAAGCCCATCGATCAACGCGAATTCACGAATCCTGGCGCGCGTGGCACTCACAGCGCGCCCCCTCTCTTCGAGTGCTCATGGCGTGGAGGAGGACACCCGCGGCGATCACCATTAGTGATCAAATCCGCACGCTGGGTCCTTGGTGGACACGATGTCATTGGATTCCAATGAATGGAAGTCAGTGGACCGGAATCCAGTCTCGCGAGTGACTGCGATGGGGAGAGGCACCCAGTGACAACAGCCGCGTACCCTCTGCGTGTTGATCCTGGTACCGGGCATGACGTGGATGACGGCGGCCCTACAGGAGCGGGAGGGGTGGGAATGAGCGCGATGTCCTCCGGGCCAGCCGCACGCCTACAGATCGCCCAGTACCTGACGGCACTGCGGGACCGGGCTGGCCTCACACTGGCCGAAGTCGCCAAGCGCGCGGGCTGCTCGACGGCGACAGCAGGCCGATACGCACAGTGGCAGGACCGCCAGCGGCTCACCGTGCCCATGGTCAAGGCGCTGGCCGATGCGTGCGGCGCCACCGACCATGAGCGGGACGTCCTGGTGGAGCTGGTCCGCGCCCAAGGCGACGGCTGGCAGATGGACGATCCGGGTGTCCCGGAGTGGATGAACGCTCTGATCGCCTTCGAGCGAGCGGCGACGTACGAACACATCTACGCCAACGGCCTGGTGCCCGGCATCCTGCAAACAGCGCGCTACGCCCTGGCCACCCATCAGGCCAGCGAGGTACGGACCGACGCCGAACAGATCGAACGCACCGTTGCGGGCCGTCTACGCAGGCAGGAGATCCTGACGCGGCCCGATCTGCACCTGTGGGTGATCCTCGATGAGGGGGTACTCCGCCGGCTCGTGGGCGGGCGGGACGTGATGATCGAACAGGTTCGGCACCTGCGGGAGATGGCGGAACAGCCCAACGTCGATATCCAGATCCTGCCGTACTCGGCAGGCGCCAGTGCGGCTGGCAGCGGCGGGAATTTCGTCGTTCTGGGCCGGGACGATGAAGCTCAGCCGCTCAACTCAATGGCCGTGGTGTACCTGGAAATGCACCGCCGCGGCCTGTACGTCGATGCCCCCGATGATCTGGCCGCTTATAAGATCACGTTCACCTACCTGCGATCACAGGCAGCCGACACCGAGACCTCTCGGCAGATCCTGGCCGCTGCACAAGAGGAGCACGCACGATGACCACCTCCGGCCGCCCAACCGCTGCCCAACTCGCTTCCGCCCACTGGGCCAAGAGCAGCTACAGCGCAGCGAACAACGAGTGCGTGGAAGTCGCGCACTGCGGCGATTTCATTGCCATACGCGACTCCAAAGAGCTCGATGGCCCCGTACTGGTCTTCCCGCCCGCCGCGTTCGGAGCACTGCTCACCGACGTACGTCGGAACCGCATGTGACCACATAGAAGGGGCCGGCCCACAGGACCGGCCCCTTTGTTGTACCCGACTGTGCGTCTCAACGGCGGCGCCGGCTCCGTCGCTTGGGCTGGACGCGCTTCGCGGGCCGTGTGTTGTGCGGTGTGGTGGGGCTGGCAGGGGCGGTCGGCTCCTGGTGTGCCTCTTGTGCCTTCTCTTGTGCCGCCTGTGCCTCGCGGGTGGTGTGCTGTTGGTGTTCGGCGAGCTGCACGCGCAGAGCCTCGGCCTCTTCCTGTGCTGTCTGTGCCTCGGCGCGGGCGGCGCGGTCCTCCTGGTGTGCCGCCTCGGTCTCCTCGTAGGCTGCCTCCGCGGCGTGCTGTGCTTCCTCGGCAGCACGGTGGAAGTCGGCGAGCTGCTGGCGTAAGGCATGGCTGTCCGCTTGTGCCTGGGTGATGGCGTCTTCGGCGTGCTGGCGTGCCTCGCGCTCGGCATCGAGCTCGCGGCGGAGATCGGCGAGTTGCCCGCGCAGGATCCCGGCTTCGGCGTGTGCCGCCTCGGCGGCGTGCTGTGCCTGCTCGGCGAGCTGCACAGCCGCGGCACGTCCCCCCTCGGCCTGCTGCCGCCCGGCTTGTGCCTGGGTGATGGCGTCTTCGGCGTGCTGGCGTGCCTCGCGCTCGGCATCGAGCTCGCGGCGGAGATCGGC